>JAOAGT010000001.1:484571-572831 GCA_026415615.1 Thermoleophilia bacterium
GCATGCGGGCTTCATGATGGTAGGCGGCTACACCATGGCCATTCTATGCCACTATGCGCACTTTCCGTTCATAGGAGCGTTGCCGCTGGCTGGTCTGGTGGCCGGAGTGATCGGCCTTATCTTTGGTCTGCCTTCGCTTCGGATAAAGGGCTTTTATCTCATCATGTCAACGGTGGCCGCTTACTTCATTATTCACTGGCTGGTGCTTCAGTTCCGCGATCTTACCGGTGGGACCGAGGGGCTTTCCCTACCCTCTCCGGACCTGTTTGGCTGGTCGATTAGGCCCAAGCCCAACTACTACTATGTGGTGATGGTCATCGCCGTCCTCGCCACCATTGTGGCTAAGAACATTATTCGCACCAGAGCTGGCCGAGCGTTCGTCGCAATCCGTGACAACGATCTTGCCGCCGAAGCTATGGGGGTAAACCTGTTTTCGTACAAGCTTCAGGCGTTCTTTATCGGTAATGTGTTTGCGGGTGTCGCTGGAGCGCTGTCTGCCCAGTACTACATGTTTGCCAATGTGGAGCAATTTCCGTTTTTCGACTCGGTCTGGATCATGGGTATGTTGATCGTGGGAGGAATGGGCAGCGTTTCCGGCACCATTTACGGCGCCATATTCATCAAACTGCTTCAACAGGTGGCGGTGCAACTCGGGCCGGCGCTGGGTCAGATTGCTAACCCTCAGACTGCTACCGGCCTTGGTCTCGTTCTGCCCAGCCTGGCCATTATCCTGTTCTTGATTTTTGCTCCGAGAGGGATTGCCAACCTACTTGAGCGGGTTCGCAATTACCTACAAGCCTGGCCCTATTAGATTTTTTCGGCGCTCCAACGGCGCCTTGAAAGGAGGTGGGTTTTCGGAAGGAGCAGTGAGGGCTTAAGACTTAAGAGCATAGAAATTAAGGGGGGTTAAAGCAGAAATGAAACGATTTATTGTCCTTGTCTTAGTGGCTCTTGTAGTCACCGCACTTCCCTTAGTAGCCGCCTGCGGCGAGAAAGAGGAGTCCACTACCACCAGTGCCGTTAGCACTACTGCTGGCCAGAGCACTACAACCACCGGCGGTGCTACGACCAGCGAGGCGCAAACAACCACAACCGCCGGGAAGCCGGTCACCCTGTATGTGGGTGGAACCTTCGCCCTCACGGGGGCTTACGCCGAAGACTGCGCCGCCGTCTTGGCAGGGTTCAAAGACTACATCGCTTGGGTCAACGACAACCACATTGTCGCCCCGTGGCATCAGGACCGCACTATCCCGGCAAACATCAAGTTTGAGCTCCTGTGGGCCGATGACGCTTTGGCGCCAGACAAGACCCTAAGCATTTACGAAGAGTTCAAGGCCAAGGGCATGCTGGTGCAGCGCGTGAGCGGCTCACCCGAGGGCATGGCTCTTAAGGACTTGCTGGTGGAGGACAATATCGGGGCAACCAGCCAGTCCACGTCGGCTGCGTACTTGACTCCTCCGGGCAATATTTTCCTCAATGCTCCGGTCTACACAGACGAGATGGCGGCCATAGCGGAATGGTTCCTGGAAAGCTGGACCGAGTCACGCAAGCCGCGCATCGCCTACCTAACGGCTGATGCCGCATTGGGCCGCTCCATCGACATCCCGGAGCTAAAGGCCTATCTCGAGAAGCTCGGGTATGAGTTTGTCGGCGCTCAGTTTGTAGATCTTGTGCCCAAGGCCCCGCCGACCACCCAGCTTGCTTGGCTCAAGGACAAGGGCGTCGACCTTGCAGTGGGTGTCATGGTTAACCCGGGAAGCCAGCCCACCATCAAGGAAGCCGTGCGTCTTGGCATGGGCACGAATCAGCCCTACAAGATCACCTTTGGCTTTGGCAACCCCGGCCATCTGCAGATCTTCCTGCCTGCTATGAAGGAGCTTGCTGAGGGCGTTGTGGTGGCTGGCGACTTCTGCGCCGAGGACGCTCAGGTTCCGGGCATTGAATTCGCCAACATGCTCAAAGAGAAGTATGGCGCCGGCAAGAACGCAAACTGCATGTACCTCGACGGTATTGTTGAGGCCATGACTCAGGTGGAGGCTCTGCGTCTTGCCGCTATGCAGGTGGATCCCAGCAAGCTGACGCCGGAAGATGTGCTTAAGAAGGGCTTCTGGCAGATCAAAGACCTGGATACCGGCGGAATCTTCATCTCGCCCTTCACCTATGGAGAGGGCGATGTGATGGGTCCGGATGTCTGCCGTATTCAGCAGGTGCAAAACGGCAAGATCGTGGATGTGGGCTCCTACCCGATGCGCTACATCCTGCCGACCAAGCAATAAGCTCTTTAAGTTGAGCCTCGCTGCGGGGCTTCCGCTAAAGACCGCGGCGTAGTATAAAGAAGAAGACAGCGGAAGGAGGGGGGTTCCTACGGGAGCTCCCCTCCTGGTTTTGTTGGTTAGAGAGCGCTAAGTAGGCCAGACCAGGGAGCCCAGCGTGGGGAGGGCCAGAGCAGGAAAGGAGGCCGTAGCACATGTCAGGGCCAGAGGCGAGACGAGAAGCCCAGCCAGAGCAGGGCGAAAAGACAGTAGTTCGCGGGCTTTGCTTTATCGGCATTCCCGCCGACTCAAACAGCGTGCAGGTAGAGTGCAAGAACGGAAGAATCGTCCGTATACGGCCTCTGCATTACAACTGGAAGTATCCAGATCTTAAGCCCTGGGAGATGAAGGCCCGGGGCAAAACCTTTTCTCCGTGTCTTAAGTCTCTTATTCCCCCGTACACTCTTGGCTATAAAAACCGGGTTTATTCCCCCAACCGCGTGCTTTACCCGCTAAAGAGAGTGGACTGGGATCCGAGCGGGGCGCCGGGCTCTACAGGGCCGGGGGGCAGAAACACCCAAAATCGCGGCAAGAGCAAGTTTGTACGCATCTCCTGGGACGAGGCGCTTGACATCGTCGCAAGCGAGCTTAAGCGCATCAAGGAGACGTACGGGATGGAAGCCGTGCTCTCCCAATCTGACGGACACGGAGAGACGGCGGTGGTACATGCCGCCCATGGGTGCATGCGGCGCTTGCTTAGGATCTTGGGGGGCTACACGCTGCAAACCCGCAATACCGATAGCTGGGAAGGCTGGTACTGGGGCGCCAAGCATGTGTGGGGCTGCGAAAGCCTTGGACAAATGGTGCCGGTAGCTAACGTAATGTGGGACGTTTCTAAGCACTCGGACGGGATTCTCTTCTGGGGATGCGACCCGGAAACTACGCCTTGGGGATTTGACGGCCAGCTGGCCAGCCGTCTTTGCTACTGGTGGAGCGAACTAGGCATCAAGTCTATCTACGTATGCCCTGATCTCAACTATGGGGCGGCTGTGCACGCCGACAAGTGGGTTCCGGTCTTGCCGAACACTGACGCCGCTTTATATCTGGCCATAGCCTATGTGTGGATCACAGAAGGCACTTACGACAAGGAGTATGTGGAAACCCACACGGTAGGGTTTGATAAGTTCCGGGCGTACGTTCTGGGTGAAGAGGACGGGATTCCCAAGGATCCTAAGTGGGCGGCCGAGATTACCGGGGTGCCTTCGTACACCATCAGGGCACTTGCCCGCTACTGGGGCAAACACACAGTTTCTGTAGCTATCGGAAACGGTGGGCCGGGGATCCGCGGTCCGTACGCTACGGAGCCGGCTCGTTTGCAGGCTCTGCTCTTAGCCATGCAGGGTCTGGGCAAGCCGGGGGTGCACCAGTTTAAGATGATCGAATGGGGGCTTTATAACAAGAAGTCCAATATTCCTCTGCCCCCGCCTAAATACGTGCCGGTTGTGCTTGCGGCTCATCGCGGCTGGGCTTACACGGACACTCCCCCGCAGTTTATTCCTAAAGATCTCATTCATGATGCGATTCTTAATCCGCCGATTAGCTGGTACGGCACAACGCTGTCTCGTGATTCTGTCGAGCAGCAATTCATCAAGTACACGTATCCACGTGAGGGTGGAACCGAGATTCATATGATTTGGACCGACACTCCTTCTTGGGTGACCTGTTGGAACGACACCAACTCTTACGTGCGCGCATTGCAGCATCCCAAGATCGAGTTCATTCTCGCTCAGCATCCTTGGATGGAAAATGACTGTTTGCTAGCGGATCTGGTGCTGCCGTCGCTCACCGTTTTGGAGACCAAGGACATCGGCGTGGAGACGTTAAGCGGGCAATTTGCCTGCCTGTTCTATGAGGACCAAGCTATCGCCCCTCGCGGAGAGTCAAAGAGTGACTATGAGATCGTGTGCGCTATTGCCGAGCGCCTTGGCGTGTTGGAGGAGTACACCGGCGGCAAGAGCGTAGACGATTGGATCAAGATCGGATGGGAGAATTCGGGTGCGGCAAACGAGATTAGCTTTGAGGAACTAAAAGAAAAAGGCTACTACGTAGTGCCCCAGGATCCCGACTGGGAGAAAGAAAAAGCCGGGCTGTACGATTTTTATGTGGACCCGGAAAACCATCCGCTTAGCACCCCAAGCGGCAAGATCGAGTTTTACTCCGAGCGCCTTGCCAAGCATTTCCCCGACGACAACGAGCGGCCGCCTATGCCGCGGTGGATTCCCGAAGGCGAGTCCCACAACGAAAACCGCCTTGGCGAACGGGGCAAAAAGTACCCCTTGCTTGTGGTCTCGAACCATCCGCGCTGGAGAGTGCATTCGCAGCATGACGACATGGTGTGGCTAAGAGAGATTCGCACCTGCAAGATCAAAGGTCCAGACGGCTACTATTACGAACCTCTTTGGATCCATCCCGACGATGCGCGGCCGCGGGGAATCTCCGACGGCGACGTGGTCAAGATTTACAACGAACGGGGAGCGGTGCTGGCCGCAGCCTGGGTGACCGAAAGGATCAGACCCGGCGCTGTCTACATCGACCACGGAGCGCGCTGGGATCCGCTGGAGCCCGGGGTTCTAGATCGCGGCGGGGCTATCAACACCATTACTCCGCACAAGACAACCTCCAAGAACGCCACCGGCATGGTGTGTAGCGGCTTCTTGGTGGAGGTAGAGCGGGCTGATCTTGAGGAGCTACGCCGGCAGTATCCGGAGGCTTTTAGTCGACCTTATCATCCGGATGCGGGCTTTTGCCGGGAACGTGTGCTGGCGGGCAAAGACGAACTTAGCTGAAAGGAGGTGAGCGCAATGGGCAAGGTCATGGTTATCGATATCACCAAGTGTAACGGGTGTCACAACTGCCAGATCGCCTGCAAGGACGAGCATTGCGGCAACGACTGGTCTCCCATCGCCAAGCCGCAACCGCTCACAGGGCAGTTTTGGACGCGAGTGATTGATAGGGTGCGGGGGCAGGTGCCCAAGGTAAAAGTGACCTATGAGCACAGCATCTGTCAGCACTGTGACGAGGCGCCCTGCATAAAGGCCTGCCCCGAAGGGGCGATCTACAAGCGTCCTGATGGAATCGTGATAATTGATCCGGAGTTGTGTAAAGGAAGCCACAACTGTGTGGAGGCTTGCCCGTATCCCGGGGTGATCTTCTTTAACGAGGATCTTTTTATTTCGCAAAAGTGCACCTTCTGCGCTCATCTCTTGGACCAGGGGTGGAAGGAGACCCGCTGCTCAGAGGCCTGCCCAACCGGCGCCATTACGGTGGGTGAAGAGGATGATCTGGCCGAGCTTATCGCCAAGGCCGAGGTGCTAAAGGCGGAGCTGGGAACTAAACCTCGGGTTTACTACATCGGTCTGCCGAGGCTGTTTGTGGCTGGCACTGTCTATGATCCCGAGGCGGATGAGGTTGTCGAGGGAGCAACGGTTAGCGTGAGCTTGGTGTCGGAGGATGGCGGGGGCGGCGCCGCCCGCGCCGGGGCGCCGGGCGGCGCCGCCCCAACCGCGACCGGCTCGCCTGAGCGCGTGGTGGCCACGGCTACCACCGACGAGTTCGGCGACTTCTGGATCGACGGACTCGACAGGGGTGTCTATGTGGCTCGCATCGAAAAGGAAGGGCTGCGGCCGCTTGAGATTGGCCCGTTTGTTCTTGACAAGGACCTTAACCTGGGCGACATAGCGATGCACTGTGCATGGGAGACGGGCGCAATGAGGGCGATAGTCAACATTATGCCGGGCAACGCGGCTACCGCCGCGGGCTGGCGGGCGCGAGAGGTCAAGGTGCAGGGCGAGAAAGCCACCATCGGAGACATCCTGAGGGCTGTCTACCTAAAGGATGGCAAGACTTCGCTGTTTGAGCTTATCGCTACCGAGGAGGGGCTAAAGCCTGATTTTGCCGTTTTCATAAGCGGCGAGCTCGTGCGCGGAAAGGTTGACTGGAGCCGGCCGGTGCAGGACAGCGAACAGATCCACGTTTGCGACTGGCCGATGCGCGACGCGTGACAGTTGGGTTAGCGACCTGCCGCCCGTAGCTTTGTTCTGCGTGGGGAGGATTGCACGGACTCCGGCCACTCGCGCGGGGAAAAGCGCTCTGTTGCCGGGTCTGTGTCTGCGGCGTATGGCGCCCGGGCTATTGAGCGGCGGTCACTCTTGTCCTGAGAGGCGATCCTGATGCGATTGCGTCCGGCGAGCTTGGCTTTGTAAAGGGCAAGGTCTGCTCGGTGCAAGAGTGACTTGGCGTCCTCGCCGGGGCGGAGTCGCTCGGCGATGCCAAAGCTCATGCTGACTCGGATGGGGTCCGGACTGGTGTCCACCGGAAAGCGTGCGGCCTGAATCTTTTGCCGCAAGCGCTCGACGCGTCTGGCTGCATCAGCGGCTCTTGTCTCGGGCAAAAGCACACAGAACTCCTCGCCTCCTACCCGGGCCACCACATCGTAGTCGCGGAATTCCTCCTTTAGCATCTGGGCGACCCCGTACAGCACCTGGTCGCCAGCCAGGTGGCCGTACGTGTTGTTGATGTTACGGAGTAGATCAAGATCGCCGATGATTACGGTGACGGGGCGGGCGGTGCGGTTTGCTCGGGAAAGTTCCTTGTTTAGTGCTTCTTGGAAGTACCGGGCGTTGTAGAGCCCGGTCTTAACGTCGGTTGTCGCCTGACCCTCAAGAGATGGAATCTTGAGGACAAGCCAAAAAGCATAGAGCGGGACAAGCATGACAAGGCTTGCATGGGGACTGGTGAGCCAAAGCAATGCGGCGGCTGCTCCAGTGATAAACAGCCCAGCGTCGATAAGTAGGCCGGACCGGGCAAATACGCCCGACTTAGCCAGCGGCTCTTTTTTCCCGAGAGAGACCGCCAGGCCGACCATAAGGTGGTTAAGGACAACAAAGCAAGCAGTCGCGGCAGCGAGCGCCAGGGCTCCTTGGGCGCTTGCTTGTTCGCTCTCTCCGAGGATTGCGCCGTATGTGGCGGCCGCCGCCGAAAGTCCCACAATCAGGGAGAAAGTGTTGAAAGTCTGGATGTGCCAGGGATAGCGATGCCATATCCAGTCCACAAGGCAGGCAAAGAGCGCGACAAAAATGGCCGAGCCGAGTCCCAGGGCCAGCAAAGCAAAGCTAAAAGCGGCTAATCCAAGGTCGTAGCTGGTTCGCGCAGTCTTCCCCTCGGCCTTTTGCAACTGACACACAGCTGCGATGATCACAGCAAAGACAAGGGTGATGAGACCTCTCCTGTCGCTGGGGAGCCTAAGTTCGCCGGGGACAAAAGCAAGCAAAGCAGCTCCGAGAACGGCTACTAGAGCAATGTAGCCTTTGGCTAAGCCAGAAAGCTGCCCGGGGGACCCAGTCCCTGCTGGGCCGGGCCAGCGGCAGTTGGAAAGACTCTGCTTCACGATTCAACTACTCCTTCTGGACCCCAAGCGCTCCGGGAACCGCCGGGATCCGCTCTGCCTTCGGTAGCCCGGCGGCCATAGCGTCTAGACGCCGTAGACCCGTAGCTTTGCGCCCCACAGTTTCCCGTGGTTTGCCTTTGTCGGAGCAGTTGAATTATCTCTGCTGGTTTATGCTCACGTCGCTTACTCAAGGCTTACGTGCACACATTCTACAGCGGCGCACATGTTTTGCGCAAGCGTGCAATGTTGCGCGAGGGTGCAACGAACATAAGGCAGGCACCTACGGGTGGGCGCGAAACCGCAAGTTCCGCGCCCACCGGGCAAGATATCTAGCCTCTCGGCGTTACGCAGAGGCAACGCTGAGTTGCAAGCGCTGCCCGCCTGCTGGGTTGAGCGCTGCCGGGGTGCTCGGTTGCGAGTCTGCCTAACTCACAAACACGGCAAACTCATCCACCGGGATACGTGTACGCGGGAAGCGGTTGATGGGGGCGTCCCAGTCGGGGTAGCCCAGGGTGATCGCCACTACAAAGAGCTTATCCTCGGTGTCAGGTAGAACCTTGCGCAAAAGATCGGGGTAGCGGACGTTCGAACCGGTGATGCAGGTGCCTAACCCGCGAGAGTGAGCGGCAAGGCAGAGCGACTGGGCAAACAAGCCGGCGTCAAACAAAGCGTAGGGCTGGCCTACGTCTCGAGGAATGGCCAGCACCAGGAGATGGGGGGCTCCAAACAGCTCAGCTCCAGCCACTGCCGGCGATACAGGCGGAGTTTGAGGCTTGATTCCCATCTTGGCTTCCTCTGCGGCCACAAACTCCATGCGGGTGCGGAACAATTCCTCCTGTCTTTTTTGGAAGCGTTCGGGTAGAGGAACCCGCGGGCCAAGATCGGACGCTTCGGGAACGTCTCGCTCGGCATAGTCTCTAAGATCAGCCTTAAAGCGAGCAAGAGCCTCTCCGGAAAGCACATACACATAGGTGGTTTGGGTGTTGGTGGCCGAAGGGGCCCAGCGAGCATCCGCCAAAATCTCACGGATGACATCCTCAGGGACAGGATCAGGCCGGTAGCGGCGAATGGCTCGTCTTTCCGCCAAAGCTTTACTTACCGGGTTGTCGGTCATGCTGCACCTCCTTTGACTTGGGTTAGCCAAGAGTCAATAGGTTAGTCCAAAACCACAAGGGAAGGCGGCCTTTACCCCCAGGTGGTCAAGCAAGGCTTGCCCGTGCAGGGGGCCGTACTCAACCTCTACCGCGTCGGGGTCAAAGTATGGCAGGTGATCGGCGCTGGTGGGGATGGCAAAGGGTAGGCGGCCGCTTGGAGCGCGTTTGCCCAACACAATGTCGGCCAGGGCGTGGCCGCCATCCATGCCCGGATACCACAGGATTAGGATGGCGGGAACTTTTTCGCGCCAGCGCTCCATAAGCACGGGGCTTCCGCACATGAGCACCACGATGGTGCGTGGTTTCGCGGCAGCCACGGCCAGGATGAGATCTTCGTCCTCCTCGTGCAGAGTAAGAGCGCGGCGATCGCCGCCGGGAAAGTGCGAGTGCAAGTCCTTTGCTGCGGCGCGGCGCGCGGCTGCCTGGCTGCCGGCAAGACGCCAAAGCTGGCGCGCCAGGCGAGGCAGTTTGCTTGGCGGCGGAGGCGGCAAATGGCGCCAAAAGCCGGGAGGCGGGGGAGCCCCTACTGCTTCGCCCTCGTCCCGGTAGTCATAGCCCACAACCACAATGGCGGCGTCGGCTTCGGCGGCTAAGGCGGCGGCTCGCATGGGTGAGCGACCGCTGTCGTAGATGACGCGCACTCCCTGGGGCTCAAGGGCGGTTTTTAGTCCTTCAAGGGGCGTTACTACGTAAGGGGAAATGACGTTGCTTGAGCCGCGGTCGCCGGTGTTGGGGACGGCGGCAAGCCGGCCGATGACAGCTACCATATTGAGATGCGCGGGGTCCAGGGGAAGAGTGGGGCGCGCGCCGCCCTGCCCGGTGCGGGCGGCGCGCGCCCCCTCATACACCACCTCATTCCGCAAAAGGACAATGGCCCTGGTAGCTGCTTCGCGGGCCAAAGCCCGGTGCCTTTCGCAGGCAACCACCTCGGGTCCATGCTCGGCGTCGCCCACTGTGGCAAAGCGCAGCTGCTGGCCGATTATGCGACAGACTGCGTCGTCCACCCGGGCCAGGGATACCTTTCCTTTGACAACCGCCTTTTTCAACCGCAGCCCCATAAAAAGCGGGCTTGGCATTTCGAGGTCTAGGCCGGCGTTTATCGCTTTTACCCCGTCTCGTATGGCAAAGACAAAGTCGCTCATTACAAACCCGGCAAATCCCCAGCGCTCCTTAAGCACTGTGGTGAGCAGGAAAGGATTTTCAGCGCAGTATTCTCCGTTTACGCGGTTGTAAGCGGCCATTACCGACGCCGGCTGCTCCTCGACCACGCGCCGGAAGTGGGGCAGGTAGACCTTCTCCAGTACTTCCTCAGAAATGCGGACGTCAAGAAGGTAGCGCGTGTTGTCCTGATTGTTGCAGGCGTAGTGCTTTACGCAGGCCATCGCGTGGCGCTGGAGGCCGCGCACAAAGGCCGCGCCCATCTCGCCTACGTGGCCGGGATTTTCTCCGTATGTTTCCTGAGCTCGGCCCCAGGCTGGATGCCGCAGCAGGTTGAGACATGGAGCGGCCACGAAGTTTGCTCCCAGGGCTCTTGCCTCGCGTCCGATGGCCTCGCCAATTTGCTCTTCAAGCTTATAGTCAAACGTAGCGGCTCTGGCTATAGGCACAGGGAAACACGTGCAGACCCCAGCCGTCACCCCGCGCGGCCCATCGGTGAAACGGATGCCGGGCAGGCCGAAGCGCGGCACCGCCGCTGCCACGACAATGGGCCGCGGCTGCTCGAAAGAAGGTGAAGCAAGAGCAAAGTCATAGAAGTCCGCCGAGCCTGCAAGCATGCGCAGTTTCTCCTCAAGGGTGAGGAGGCGGCAGAGCTCGCGGGCGCGGATGCATGTCTCTGGGCTGTTCATCTCTAGTCACCCCGGTATCAACCCACCTCGGGCCAAATATCTCGTTGCTGCGAGGTTCTTCACAACGACTAAGAGCACCATGTTGCAGGGCGTGTATCAAGGTTGAGTTTCGCTGGATCCGTTCGCGACTCCTTCTGGACTCGCGTAGTTCGTGGGCAGACAGGCGTACACGGAGCGCCGAGACGCTTTAGAAGCCAGGAACCAGACGTTGAAGTGCGGCGTGCATAGACGGGCACGATATGCACGATATAACTGTAGATGGCGCTCTTCGCACGGGCGCGGTAACATGACGCGGAGTGTCGTGTATGGTGGACGTGCCATTGAACATCTGTCGGTTCCTAATCGTCGGTGCAATAAGTACAACACGGGCGGGTGGCGAAGGGCCGCCGGACCACGGAGTGACACCGAGGTTCAGAAGAATCGTACGTAGAAGAGCAACCTTCTTTCACTTCTAGGGTAAAGCGGAGCGTGCTCTCCAGTGCTGGCACTGGGGATCATGATTCTCGCGATTGAACACACTTCTTGACTGTTTCAATCTCAAGGTGCGCAGACAAGCTCCGGACGCCTGGTGCGTGTTTGGTTACTCCTGCGTAGACCGTGATCCCCCACGGGCTACGGAATGCGCAGCAGAGTCTCAAAAGTCTATTCGCCATGCAAGAACCGCTCGGTTGGTGAAAGACAGGCGAGTTTGTTCGCAGCGTAGCAAACACATTTCAGCGCTGTCGTACGTGGCAGCGCCAAATGGATGTTTGCCAGCTACTTGCTATCAGAGTAGAAAATACTCAAGCTCCTGGAGATTATTTCACCTAGTTTCGACAGATGCAGCTAATGATGTTTATGCATGCATTTTAAATACGGTACAACGGAGCCAACCATACGTTTCTTGTTGTTGACAGGATTGAGCTCTTTGATTAGTCTCAAATAGCAACGCATCTACAGGGCTCGAAGGTGCCGGTAGATTTTGGGTTTGCTCGCGGTGAATGGGACGCGGGCAGACCGGGGTTAGTTGGCGTACCTGGGTTTGAAGGGTTTTGCAGCGCCTACCAGCCCAGGCCGCCAGCGGGAAGTCGGGAAAGCGCGTCTGGAGGAGAAAGGAGAGCGAGAATGTGGGTTCGCACATGGTGAGGTAGCGCTGGTCTCATGTGTGACGGCTTTGCTGCCGATAATTAGGACACATGAGCGGCCGCACTACTGAAAAGTCAGGGAGCATCCCGATGGAGCAGGGTCAGGCTCGAGGTCATGCTACGGACGGCCCCCGGTGGGACAGCGATTCCAGGTTGACGCGGGCTGACGTCTATGTGGCATTTGTGATCTTGCTCTTCGGGGTGCTCTTTTCCTTACTTGTGATCCATTCCTGGCACGGTTACTTGTCCGATCCGGGTAATCATGTGGCGTGGGCAAGCATAGCCCTACTACTTACTCTTGCTTTCTTCGCGGAGTCGCATGTGGTGAAGCTAGCCCCAGGGGTTGAAGTTTCGCCAGGTCTCCTTCCTACTTTCGTTACCGCTGCGGTTGCGGGGCCTCTGCCGAGCGTTATTGTCGCAGTTCTAAGTCAGCTTGTGGGTTTTCGTAATCGCCGCCTCATTCAGCAGCTCTGGTACTGTGCTAGTGTTGGGGTTGCCGCTACGGTATGTGGGTCAGCGTATTGGTTTGTGCTTGATGCTCTAGGAGGTTTTGCCACATTACCGACAGTCATAGTTGCCGGCGTCAGCGTCGGAATAGGGGTTCTTTACCACAGTGTGAATCTTGCTGTCGCTTTGCCCCAGTTTTGGCTACGTCGAGGGGCAAGTCCTCTGAGAGTGCTCAGAGAAGGGATTGTTCCAGTTCTCTCCTTTGATCTCTTCTTCCTAGTGATCGCTGTCGGGATAATTTGTGTCTACCACCTTTATCTGTCTCAAAGACCCGGCGCGACGCCAGCTGACGGCTACTCAACCGCTATCGTGGCTTTGTGCCTTCTTCCTGTGGTTGGCGTGATCTACGCCTTTCGTGCCTACGGCCGTCAGCGTCAGCTGGCCGAGAAGAGCAGCGAGCTGGCCGAGCGCAACGAGAAGCTTGCTCTCCAGGCTATAGCCAGCCAGATTGCTGCCCTTGACCTAAAGGACGACTATACTGCCCGGCACTGCGCCTCCGCAGGGAGGTGGGCAGCTGATATCGCCGAGCGGATGGGACTAAGCGAAGATGATCGCAATCTGGCTCATCTTGCCGGACTGCTGCATGACGTAGGCAAGATCGGGGTTCCGGACGAGGTGCTTAAGTCGGCCCGTGGTCTTGAGCCAAGCGACTGGGAGTACATTGAACGTCACTGCGAAAACGGCTATCGGATCCTACGGACCATGGACGTGCTCGGGCGCCTGGCTGCTGTGGTTCTCTGTCATCATGAGCGCTACGACGGTCTGGGGTATCCGTTGCACCTAAGAGGAGAAGAGATTCCTCTGATCAGCCGCATCATCTGTGTAACCGACAGCTACTCGGCAATGGTAAGCCGTCGTCCTTACCGGGCTCCGATGTCTGCTGCTGAAGCAATGGCCGAACTTGAGCGCAATAAAGGCAAGCAATTTGATCCTAAGGTGGTTGATGCTTTCCTCGGTTTGCTTGCAGAGCGCGACGAGGCCTACCGTCTCGGGTTGGATGTGGAGTTTGAGCGCGAGCTAAGTCGCATCCGCTACCTGCGCGAGCTTCCGCCGGGGAAGAGTAAAGAAGAAATTCTGGTGGAGTCCGTGCTTGCCAGCAATGTGGTTGTGTTGCCGCCCCCGGCCGAGCTGGCCGTTGTTACGAGTGAGAGGCAGGAGGCCGTTCCAGGTTCCAACGCAAGTTCCTCTCTCTGATATCCGCCTAGTCTGATAGTTTGGTAGCAAGAGGAGTCGAGTTCAGCAGGGGGAACTTGTGCGCTTTTCGGTGTTTTGGCGAGTGTTAGTGGCCCAAGCGCTGTCAAGCTTCGGCACTTCGATGTCCACGGTGGCGCTGGGGTTCATGGTTTATACGCTCACCGGCTCAGTGCTGCATATGGGGGCCGTCATGGCCGTGTCGACTTTCCCCCTAATTATCACCAGTTGGATAGGTGGAGCGGCTCTTGACAGGTTTGCCGCCAAGCACGTAATGGTGGCGGCGGACTTTGCCCGGGCGGTCCTTATTTTCCTACTGCCTTTCCTAGCAGAGGCCGCCATTGTTTTTGTCTACGCAATCGCCGCTCTGGTGGGGGTGTGCACGGCCTTCTTCAACCCGGGGCAGCTTAAGCTGGTGGCGGAGTCGGTCGGCCCCGACCACCTGGTTAAGGCAAACTCTTACCTAGGCGTGACTCAGACTGGATCTGAACTCGTGGGCTATTTGGTGTCGGGCGTGGTGGTGAGCGCCGTCGGATATGCCGTCGCCTTTTACGCTGACGCCGGAAGCTATGTGTTGTCGGGCCTCTTGTTGCTGGGGTTACCCCGACCCCAACCGCGTATGGAGCCGCCAGCTTCGGTGCTGGCGTTGCTGCGCGAGTCGCCGGGAGTTTTCGTCCGGCTCTGGCGCCACCCGATGCTTCGAACCAACTTATTGTTTGCCTTGTTTCCGATGCTGGTTTTTATGATGGGCATGCCCAACTCTTACGGTCTTGCGCTAGCGGTGTTTGAGCGAGGAGCAGCCGGAGTTGCAGCGCTTGAAGTGGCCATCTCCTGCGGGTTTATCGTCGGGGGGCTCGTACTTAGCCGCATGACGCTTCGGCGGGACAAGAACCTGTATGTGTTTGGTTCTTTCATGGTTATGGCTCTTTGCCTTCTGGGAGTGTACCTAAGTTCCTTCTTCTGGCTGGCGGTTGCTTTCTTGGGGCTGGCTGGGATGGCCAGTGTAGGTGTTCTTGTGCCTTCGGTGACCATGTTTCAGGAGATTCCGAGCCCAGGCGAGAGGGGCAGGCTTATCGCGGTGCGAGCTGGCTTTGGTCAGGTAGGCAGCACTGGCGGATTGCTGCTGGGTGGAAGCGTGGGAGAAGCTTTAGGAATCACGCAGAGTTTTCTTTTGGCCGGTTTGCTCGCGGTGGGTCTGAGTATGCTTATTTACGTACCGTATCATGTGGGTGTGCGGCGGAGATTGCGCGACGCTTGGTCTCAGGCGGTGGCTGCTGGTGCTACTCGGGTGGACGCTCGTCATATGGCGGAACAAGCTGCGCTTGCCGGACGGCCCGAGCTGGGGTCGGTGGTGGCGGGTCTTGGCAGCCGCGAACCTGTGGAAGCGCGAGAAGCTCACAGCCTGGGCCAGGCTCGCTTGGCCGATCCAAACGACAAAGACACGCAGTAGATGTGCAGTACGGGGGTCTATCTTATGGATGATGACCGAGCAGACACTGATAGGGTACTTCGGGGAGCGGCGCCGGGGTTGGGCGGCGCGCCGCGAAGCGCCGAGGCCGCGCCGAGCAGCTCCGGCGGCGGGGCATCCGACCTCGCTTCGGGCGCGCCTCCTGGTGCCAACGGCGCTGTCTCCCGCGCTGGTTCTGGCGCACCGCCGCGCATCGGCGGCATCGCTCTTCGCAACGGGCTCATTGTAGTAAGCGAGAGACACTGGGCGGCGGCGATCCGCGAACCCGACGGCGGCATAAAGGTGGCTTCGGGAAAGAAGGTGCCGCTTGCGCGTCCTGGAGCCTGGTCGGGGGTGCCGGTGGCGCGCGGTCTACTACGCTTTGCCGAGACGCTTGTAGTGCTCGGCATGGCCAAAGCCAAGTTGCCAAATGCCGAGCTTCCCATTGAGGGCAACCGGGTGGCTGCAGCTCTAGCTGTTTCGCTTGCTGCAAGCTCGGTTGTAAGAGCTGCGGCTCGTCGCTCGCCTGTGGCGGCTGAAATCGGCACAGCGTTGGCGGCGGTGGTTCCGGCTGTGCTGGCGGTGCGGGGTTCGGCTGTCTCCGGGTACCATGGTGCAGAGCACAAGGTAATCGGCGCGTGGGAGGCGGCATGGCGAGCGGGGCTGCGCGGGCCGGAGGCGCTACGGCGGGGGGTCATGCAAGAGGCGACCAAGGAGCACGAGCGTTGCGGCTCGAACATTGTGGGACCTTATCTAGTGGCAGGCGTGGCGGCCAACCTGCTTGCTCGCACCAGTTTAGGACGTAGATCGCGTCTGGCTTCGGCAGTTGCGTCGGCTGCGAGTTTGGGCGTGGCTCTGGAAGCGGTGCGGTGGGCAAATACGCATGCCGATTCACTGCTCGCCCGGCTATTGCTTGCTCCCGGTCGTCTTATTCAGAAGCGCTTTACCACTAGCGAACCTACGCCGGAGCAGCTGGAAGTGGGAAGGCGAGCTCTTGAGGAGCTACTGGCTCTGGAGAAGTTACTGTGAACTGGCTCCGGGAAGCTGCTGTGAGGTTGGGGTTCCTGCGAAGTTCAACCTGGTGTGAAGCTCAATTTGCTGTCAAGCTGATGAATGTAAAGAGAATGTGAAGGTGGTGACTAATGTTCTATCCAATATGTGTGGAACTTAAGGACAGGTCCCGTGTAGAGCAGGCGGTCGTAGTGCTCAATCCTGCCGAATCTAAGCGTCTCTTGGCCAAGGCGGTGGTGGCTTTGCCCGAGGTAAAAAAGGCTTTTGCCGAGCACCGGCTGGCGGTTTCTACTTGCTCTACGTGTGCCTACGTGCTTGAAGAACTAACGGGCGAAAAGCTTGCTCCTTTCTCCTACTGCATCGGCTTGGTGGCCGACGGCAAACTGACCATGACCCTGGAGCAGGACCGCGAAGGCGCTCGGTTCTTTGTGCGAGGAGAACGTGTGCAGCAAGACGCCCGCACCTTCTTTGAGTCTTTTGAGCGCGGCGACGTGGCCATAAAAGGCGCTAACGCTGTTGACCCGCAGGGCAATGCCGGCGTGCTGGCGGCAAATCCTCAGTCGGGCACTATCGGCGCCCTTATGAGTCGGGTGGCTGTTCGCGGGGGAGCCATCATCATGCCGGTCGGGCTTGAGAAGCTTATCCCGAGCGTGATCGATGCCGCAGCAGGCTGGGGTCAGCTCACACTGTCTAAGTGCATGGGGGTACCGGTTTGGCTGTTCCCCGTGACCGCCGGGCTGGTGGTGACGGAGATTGAGGCTCTTGGAGTTTTAGCTAACGTAGCCGTGCGTCATGTGGCTAGCGGCGGGGTTGGCGGCAGCGAGGGAGCGGTGGTGCTCTTGCTCGAGGGCTACCCTGAGAACTTGGCTAAAGCCTGGGAGATTGTTGAAAGCGTGAAGGGCGAGCCGCCAATCGCAGTGCCCCGGCATCAGCTTAGCAACTAGCAACCTCGCTGGGCCCGGCTGGGAGCTGGTTTGGGTTTGTTACACGGGGAGCGGCAGGGTTGAGTAAGCCAGGCAGCGAGGCCGCCAGTGGCATTGGCGAGCCCAGTCGGGCCAGTAGTCCGTATAGCAGTGGCCCGTATGCTCAGCCCCCCCGAGGACTAGGCCGGCGCAAAGGTACGGTTCTCATAGTCTCGTCCTTGGGGGGCTTTCTGGTCACCTTCATGGGCTCGTCGATAAACATCGCGCTGCCCCTGATTGGAGCCGAGTTCAAGGTCTCTGCGGTAACCCTGAGCTGGGTGTCCCTGGCCTATGTTCTGGTTTCGGGGGCTTGCCTGCTCCCCGCGGGGCGGCTGGCGGACCTTTATGGGCGGGTGCGCATCTTTACCTACGGGATGGTGGTATTTAGCGTCTTCAGCTTGGCCAGTGCTTTTGCTCCTTCCGCAACAGTTCTACTGATTCTGCGGGCTCTTAACGGCATCGGTCTTGCTACTGGATCAGCCACTAACGCCGCGCTGGTCATTACAGCCTATCCTCCTGACACCAGAGGCAGGGCGCTGGGCCTAAACGTGGCTTGCATCTACTCAGGCCTGACCTTGGGTCCTGTCCTGGGCGGGTTCATCGTCCATCAGCTGGGGTGGCGCTCTCTCTTTATCATCACAGGCCTTCTGGGTCTGGTGAATGTGTGGCTGCCGGCCAGGCGGCTTCTTAGTCTTGATCGGCGACACGAGGCCGCGGGACGCTTTGACGTGGTCGGTTCGGGGATCTACGCTGTCGGGCTCACCGCCATGCTGGTAGGGCTTTCGTACCTGCCCGGGCTTGTGGGAGTCTGCATGACTGCTGCCGGAGCGTTCGGCCTAGGGCTGTTTGTGTGGTGGGAAGGTAGGGCTTCCGATCCGCTGCTTCGCTTGTCGCTTTTTCGCAGAAACCGCGTGTTTGCCTTGGCTAATGCAGCTGCTCTTATCCAGTACGCCGCGACCTCGGCTGTGGTCTTTCTTCTCAGCCTGTATCTGCAGTACAACCGGGGGCTCGATCCTCAAAAAGCGGGCCTGGTGCTGGTTACCGGAAGCGTTGTGCAGGTGCTACTTGCCCCCCTGGTGGGCCGGCTCACTGATCGTTTAGACACAAGATATCTGGCGTCGGGCGGGATGGCAGCGGGCGTGCTAGGTATATTAGGCCTCAGCTTTGCTGGATCCGCGACGCCGTTTTGGTACATCATCGTTATGTTGTGTGTGCTAAATGGGGGAGTCGCGTTTTTCTCCACCCCGAACACTCACGCCGTCATGAACAGCGTACACACGCGCTTGGTGGGAGTAGCATCGGCCACTCTGGCTACTATGCGGCAGGCGGGAATGAATCTAAGCCAGGGCATCGCTACCATGATTCTAGCCTTGGAGGTCGGCCGTCGAGCCATCCAACCGGCTGACTATCCGCAGCTGCTGGAAAGTCTACGCATTAGCTACTGGATATTCACGGCTCTACCGGTTGTGGGGGTGGCGGCGTCGCTGGTGGGCCCGCGTCGGAAGGCGGAGCGGCCGATCGACGGGGAGGCAGGTCGGTACGAGTAGTACAGGTAGGGAGTGGCAGGGGTAGGGGGTGGGTAGGATGGCGGGCGGAAAGTACGGCAAGTGTGAGTTATTGCTCCCAACTACGTGAAAGACCCGGAGCGCATCATCCGGCAGGAGGATCAGGCTGCTGCACAATCGCCCGGTCCGTTTTTTGTTGCGGCTGATCCGATCCGCGGACCAAACAGGCTATGTGCTACTCTATTGCGAGATGTTCATCGCTCAGCGTGGAGTCGTCGCCGTGGCGCCTGTTTTGGAAAATGGGGGTTATGACAATTCACGCGGGAAAACCTCGCGAACTTTGGAGAAGGGTCTGCGCCTGCTAGATCTCTTTGACGTTGAACATCAGGAGTGGACCTTGCGAGATCTGCGCGAGGCCACGGGCGAGTCCAAGACTACTGTGCTTAGGCTCGTCAAGACGCTGGAAAGTCTTGGCTACCTTACGCGGGACGAGCGCAGCGGCCGATACCGTCTCGGAGCAAGCGTTACTAAACTGGCGTATGTGGTCTTTCCACACAATGAGCTTGTCCGTGTTGCGGCTCCCTTCATGCGCAGACTGTCGGAGCAAACAAACGAGACGGTGGACATCATGGTGGAGGTGGAGCCCGGCGCCGTAATGTCGCTCTACGATTCGACCACACGTTTTCTCCGTACGCAGTCTTCTATCGGCAAGGTTCTTAGGCCGGGTCTTTCTCAGGCGGGGATTAAGATCCTGGTAGCGTTCCGCCCGATGGAGACCTGGGACCAGATAATCGCGCAGTCAATCATTAGACACACCGATCGTACGATAACCGATCCCGAGGAGCTTCGCCGGCAACTTCTGGCGGCTCGTGATGAGGGTGTGGCGTACGATTTTGGTGAATGGAGCACAGAGCTGGCGGCGGTTGCGGCGCCGGTCTTTGGCGCCGATGGGAGCCTGCGGGCTGCCTTGTCGGTCATCTCTCCGGTTGAACGTTTTAATCCCGAGATTCAGTCCCGCCACGCGGATTTAGTGAGAGAAGCCGCTGCTGATATCTCTAAGGAGCTCGGCGCCCCGCCCGAGAAGGTCGCTTTCCTGCGTAATAGGTCGGCTTAGGCCGCCAGCCAGTTGAAACAAGTCGCGCCTGGGCGGCGCAGCTCGGCGCGGTTTTACTGCGATTTCGGCCACGAATTTCCTCTCGGCACCGCGACTTATTCATCTTGACACGGCGAGTTTTGCAGTTGTATTCTGGTCCGCAGATAGCACCTACGGGACCGCATAATGGACCAATTGCGGCACATATGATTCAACACGGGTGCAACATTAGACACGGCGAAAGGTGGAGGTGTCACTTATGGGGGAGGGGAAGTACGCTAAATACGTGATTCCAAAGCAGATCTCAAAGCCCGAGCCCTGGCCTTCTATGGAATGGGTTGGGGATGTGGACTATCAAACTGATGTTTCTTTCATAATCACCCAGGTTAGAGAGCCGTGCGTCATGGAGGAGTATCCTCACTCGCACGATTTTGACATGTACCTGCATTTCTTCTCCTACGACCCGGACAACATGAATGAGCTTCCGGCCGAAATAGAAATCGGTCTAGGAGAGGAACGGGAGATGTACACCATTACCTCACCCACGAGCGTGTACATTCCCAAGGGCATGGTTCATTGTCCGCTTATTTTCAAGAGGGTGGACAAGCCAATAATTCTGTTTCATACCAGCATCGCTCCAAGGTACGAGAAGGATCCTGACAAGATAATCAAGGAGTAGGGGCTGCACGGCATTTACGCCGATCTTTGGGACTTGCGCGTGATTATTGAATGATTGCCATATTTGTGCGAGGGGGTGACGGTAATGCGCGCTAAATCATGGAAGAGCCTCTCGGTGATCGTTTTGCTGCTTGTCGTTGCGGGAATGGTGGTCTTCTTGGCAAGCTGCGGCGAGAAAGAGACCACTACAACTGCGGCAGGTGGAGGTGCGCAGACCACGGCAACGACTGCTGCCGGAGGCACCCAGACTACAGGTGCGCCCAGTACGGAGATGACAGCGCCGGCTGGCAAGACGGAGACGTTGAAGATAGGAGCGTCGGTACCGCTGTCGGGTCCGCCTAGCCCGGGTGGAATTGCCTTCCGGAATGGCTGGTTGGTCGCCGTTGACATCATAAATGCCCGCGGCGGGATTAAGATTGGAGACACCACCTACAAACTGGAGTTGGTGGCTGAGGATAACAAAGGAACCGCTGACGCGGCCGCAACCGCCACCACCAAGCTTTGTCTCCAAGAAAAGATCAAGTTCATTCTTGGGGATATTGCTGACTTTACCGTGCCGGTCATCCACAAGATAACCTCCGAGGCTGGGGCGCTGCTGTTTACCAGCCTTGCGGTCAACGCCAAGGATATTCCCGGGCAGGTAGGCGATGTCGGTCCTGACAGGCCGCTCATGATTCGCTCCATGCCGGCTCAGTCGGAGCTTTACATGCTTGGTCCGCAATACCTCAAAGACAACTACCCGAACGCAAAGCGGATAGCTCTCATGGCGCTTGACTTCCCCGATTACGACGCATATGGGGACGTGTACAAGGAAAAATTCCAGGCTGTGGGGCTTGAGCTGGCCACTTACGAGCGAATCTCAACGGACATGGTGGACTTTGTTCCGCTCGTCACGCGGGTGATGCAGAGCAAGCCGGATGCCGTTTACCTGCTTTCGTCTGCCATGAGCCAGGTGCCCATGATCTTCAAGACCTTCCGGGACCAGGGCTTTAAGGGTCCGCTCATGTACGGGTCGCCGACCGATCCTGCGTACATTGTCAATGCGGTGCCGGATATCACCGACACGTTTGGACTTGCCCTGTATATGGATGATCCCAACCTACCCGCTCCGGTCAAGGAGGTTGTGGACCGCGGCCGGGCCATGCTGGGCAAAGACTTTGTGTCCGACAGTGTGATCAGCTGCGACCAGCTGCTGCTTCTTGCCCAGATGCTGGAAAAGGCGCAGAGCATAGAGCCGCAGGCTGTGCAGGACAAGTTTGAGACTTTAACCAATCCGGGTGATCTCCAGTCAATCTTCGGGCCGGCTTATGCGGGTGGCTTGGAGAAGACCGGAGTGCAGCGGGTGCTTGTCCGGCCGTGGCCGATCTGCCGCATCGTGAACGGCAAGCCGGAGCAAGTGGGCTTCTTTACCATGGATGTGCCGTGAGTGTGAATTCTAGGTGAGAGAGTGGGCGCGCTCGGCGCCGAGAGCGGCGCCGAGCGCGCCCCCAACAAAGACCTAAGCCATGATCTCAAGCTCGATCTTAAGTGCAGGATTCATAAACGGCCTTTGCTTGGCCGGACTTTATATTCTAATCGCCCTGGGGATTGCCCTTATCCTCAGCATCATGGACATCCTCCAGTTTGCTCATGGAGAGGTGTACATGCTGGGAGCTTATTTCACCTACTTCATCGTGGTGCGCCTAGGTGGCAATCCCTATCTCGCGATTTTCATTAGCATGCTTGCCACCGGTTTGCTCGGCTTTATCCTCGAAAGGGTGGTGTTCCGGCCCTTAATCGGCAAGTTTCTCCCAGTGGTATGTGCCGCCACCGGTCTTACCCTGATATTCCAAACCAGCGCTGTTTTGGGCTTTGGCCTAGATGTCAAGCATCTCCCAAGCATTTGGACCGGCTCGTATCAGGTCTTGGGGTTTGCCCTACCTACGGACAAGCTGGTGGCTTTGGGTGTGAGCGCGTTTCTTACTGTGGCGCTGTTTGCCTTTCTCAAACTCACCCGGTTTGGTCTGGCTCTCATGGCCACTGCCCAGAACCGCGAAGGTGCGCTGCTGCAAGGGATCAATCCGAAAGTCATGTATGCGTTCGTGATGACCGTGGGCAGCGCTCTAGCCGCAATAGCGGGCTCGTTTGGCGGCTCCATTTTCCTGCTTGACCCCTTCATGGGTTCTACTGCTCTCATGAAGGGTTTCACCATCATCGTTCTAGGCGGCATGGGCAGCCTGGCGGGGGTGGTTGTGGGCGGCCTGATCTACGGTCTTGCTGACAGCCTGGTGGCAACCATTTTCGGATCCGAGATAGCCACCTACGTGCCCATGATCTTGGTCATGATCATACTTGTTCTTCGGCCGCAGGGCCTGTGGGGGCGGGAGACAGGATGAGTCGAAGAAGGATTGTCACCTACGCTGTTATAGCGGCCATAGTGGTCGTTATGTTCTTGCTTCCGCTCGTGATCCCGAATCCGTACTGGATTCACGTTCTAGTGGTATCGATCATCACCTGCCTCCTTGCCGTCAGTCTGCGCGCGCTGGCGCGGACCGGCGTGATATCGATGGGCACAGCAGGCCTGATGTTGGTGGGGGCGTATTCTTCGGCGCTCATAGCCATGAAGGGCGGCCTTAGCGTCTGGCTGGCCATGCCTCTGGGCGGGCTGCTTTCCGCCTTTATCGCGTTCGTTGTGGGCTACCCGTTTCTGAGAGCCAAGGGCATCTACTTTGCCATTCTCACGGTCATGATGTCGGAGCTCTTGCGGGCTATCGCCTGGTACTGGAGCGGGCTTACCCGAGGTTCTACCGGTTTACAAGGAATACCAAGTCCTGAACCGATTAATCTTGGCCTTGTCACCTTGACGTTTAATTCGCGGACCAGCTTTTACTACTTGGCTTTGGTCTTGGTCATAATCTGTTGCGTGATTCTTTATCGCATTGAACATTCCTGGCTTGGGACTATGTGGACGGCTATTCGGGAGAACGATCTCCTAGCCCGGGCCAGTGGAATTAACGTAAGGCTTCATAAGCTGGGAATCTTTGTAATCTCGGCTTTCTTCATGGGTTTTGCCGGAGCCATGTACGCGCACTACATGGGCAGTCTGTCCCCGTACGGGTATCCCGGCTGCCCGTTCTCGTTTAGCGCTTCTGTTTACACCATCATGTACATGATGGTGGGCGGCGAGAGCTACTTCTTTGGTCCCATGTTGGGCACGATGCTTCTCACCATCGTTCCCGAGGTAGCTCGTACTTTGAAGGAGTACATGCCGCTCCTATTCGGCCTCCTGCTCATCATTGTCGTCTTCTTTATGCCTGAGGGAATACTGGGGCTCGGTGACCGACTGCTGCACAGACGCCGCAAGACAGCCTCGCTAACGTGCGGTCCAGAGGCTCCACAGAACGCTGCACCACTTCCTGAAGAGCGGTCGGTGACCGAAGAACGGACGGTGACGTGAGATGGAACAGGTCTCCGGTAACGGTGTGATTCTCAGCATCGCTCGACTAACCAAGCGGTTCGGCGGCCTGGTGGCTATCCGAGATCTCGACATGCAGGTAAGAGTGGGCGAGATCCTGGGCCTTATTGGCCCCAACGGCGCTGGCAAGAGCACCGTTCTCAACATGATTCATGGGCTGCTGCGGCCCACCTCGGGCAAGATTATTTTTCACGGCAAGGACATCACGGGGTGGGCGCCTCACCGCATATCCAAGCTGGGAATTGCCCGGGTTTTTCAAGGCAACGTGCTTTTCCGCGGTCTCAGTGCCAAGCAAAACGTGCTTATCGCCATGCACGATCGAACTCACCACGGCTTTTGGAGTTCTCTAGTCCACAGTCCGTATAGCCGCCGGGTGGAGGCGCAAATGGCCGCCAAGGCCGATCAAATACTTGGTCTTGTGGGCTTAGCCGGCAAAGCGGACGAGCGGGCCTGCAACCTGTCGCACGGCGAGCAGCGGGTCCTTTGCTTGGCGGTTGCCCTGGCCGCCGATCCTCAGCTGGTTCTGTTGGATGAGCCTGTTACCGGCATGAACGCAAGCGAGGTCATGTTCATGGTCTCGTTGGTGCGGAGGCTAAGGGATGAGCAGGGGATAACTTTCATTGTGGTGGAGCACAACATGCGGGCGGTCATGAACCTGTGCGAGCGCATAACAGTCACAAGCTACGGCGAAAAGATCGCCGAAGGATCGCCAGCCGAGATCAGCCAAGACCCGGCAGTCATCCAGGCGTATTTGGGGGCAGGTCAGCAGCATGTTGCTTGAGGTTAAAGATCTGTGGTGCCACTACGGAGGTGCGGAGATCCTCAAGGGTGTCTCCCTTCGGGTGGACGAAGGCAAGGTGGTGGCCATCATCGGCAGCAACGGAGCGGGAAAAACCACCACCATGAGATGCATCTCGGGTCTCAAGGCTCCTACGTCCGGGACAATAGAGTTCTTAGGGCAGAGGATCGACGGAAAGTCGCCGCAAGAGATCGTGCGGCTGGGGGTGGTCCAGGTACCCGAGGGTAGGCAGCTTTTCCCCTATCTTACGGTTATGGAGAACCTTAAAGTGGGGGCCTATCTACGTAAAGACCGCGCCCAAATGAAAGCTGACATGGAGCGCGTGTTCGAGCACTTCCCCCGGCTGTATGAGCGAAGAAGGCAAAAGGCGCGAACACTAAGCGGCGGCGAACAACAGATGCTGGCCATCGGCCGCGCGCTCATGGCTAACCCGAAACTTCTGTTGCTCGATGAGCCCTCGCTAGGTCTGTCTCCACTTATGGTTGAGGAGATCCGCAAAATAGTGGAGAACATTAACACTACCCGGGGTATTGGGGTGGTCTTGGTGGAGCAGAACGCCAGACTGGCCCTGGGCGTGGCGCACTACGCCTATGTGCTTGAGACCGGCAGTGTCGTTTTGGAAGGCTCACCCGAGGAACTCATGACCAGCGACCACGTGCGGCGGGCTTACTTGGGCCAGTAGGTAGAGCGGAAAGCGTAATTTGGGCAACTGTAATTTGGGCAACGGGCGTGATTGACCCAGCAGGTGTAATTGAGGCAGCAGGTGTGCGCGCTCATAACAAACATACAGAATTATTCGATTCACGACGGTCCGGGAATAAGGACGGTGGTGTTTTTCAAAGGGTGCTCTCTTCGCTGTCTGTGGTGCAGCAACCCGGAGTGCATCTCGTCCCGACCGGAGGTTGGCCTATTTGTGAATCTGTGCACGGGTTGCGGGACCTGCGTCGAGGTCTGCCCAACGGGGGCCACTACTCTTGCTGCCGACGGGCACGTAGCTATTGACCGGAACAGGTGCACGGCCTGTGGAGCGTGCGTGACTGGATGCCGAGCCGAGGCTCGCGTGCTGTGGGGCAAAGAGGCGGATCTTGAAGAGGTTGTGGCTCGGGTTGCTCGCGACAAGATGTTCTACGACTCGTCGGGAGGCGGGGTTACAGTCTCGGGGGGCGAGCCGCTTCTTGAGTCGGAGTTTGTGTCGCGGCTACTCGAACGGTGCCACGATTTGGACATTCATACCTGCGTCGAAACCTCGGGCCATGTGTCATGGAACGCCGTAATGCAGGTGCTGCCACAAACGGATCTGTTCCTCTATGACCTCAAAATGATGGACGCAAAAAGACATCTTGAACTTACGGGAAGCACGAACAAGCAAATTCTCGAGAATGCAAGAAGGCTTGTGAGAGAAGGGGCTTCGGTTTTTTTCCGCATGCCTCTAGTGCCGGGGATAAATGATGATGAGGAAAACATAGGTAGAACGGCAGCCTTTCTTCACGAGGTCGGTGTGCTTGAGCTTGAACTGATGCCTTATCACAAGTTTGGCTTGGGCAAGTATCTGGCTCTGGGCAGGGATTACGCGTTGGGCAAT
The DNA here is from genome assembly GCA_026415615.1 of Thermoleophilia bacterium. Taxonomy (GTDB): domain Bacteria; phylum Actinomycetota; class Thermoleophilia; order RBG-16-64-13; family RBG-16-64-13; genus JAOAGT01. The sequence goes on from JAOAGT010000001.1 coordinate 510,624, forward strand.
ATCAAGCGGCCTACCTCTGAGGAAGTTGGGCGTGTTCAAGAGACCTTCAAGATTCTAGGTGTTGAGTGCAAAGCGTCTTTATGACGCAGCAAAGATAAAGGATGTGAGCGGGTATGAGCACGATGGTTGAGGAACGGCAAATCACGTTACTTCGGGAGATTGACTCCCTTGAGCTAAGCGATCGGGTCTCTGCTCTTAAACACGCCATGCTTTCCGCGGAGAGAAGGATTTCGGTGGACCGGGCCAGGCTGGCGGTGGAATCGTGGCGTGAAACCGAGGGCGAGGACATCGAGTTAAGACGGGCCAAGCTCTTTGCCAAGGTTCTGCGGGAGGTGCCTATCGCCATTCACCCACTCGATGTCATTGTGGGGCGGGAGACCGAGTATTTGGTGGGCGCGCCGGTCTTTGTGGACTTAACGGGTGACTCTATCCCCGGACTGTGGGACGACAACGCACCGGTGGGGGGCACTTTGTTTAACGGCAGCCTGTCTCCAGAGGACCGGGAGGTGTTGCGCGAGTGCGCCCGCTTCTTCGCTGGCAAGACGGCGGCGGACCGTGTGCGCGAGGCATGGCGCATGCTAGTAGGGTCATGGGCTGAGGACATCACCGAAGCCAAAGGCAGTGATCCCAGCCCAGACGCGGGCTACTATCCCGGCATCACCTGCCGGTCTATGTGGGAGGAGCTGTTTGCCCGGGGGTTCCGCGGCCTAATCGAGGAGGCCAAACAGCATCTGGCGGAGTTTCGGCCCTTTGGCGAAACCGACCTTGACAAGTTCTACTTCTGGCAGGCGGCGATCATCGTTTGTGAAGCAGTCATTGAGTATGCAAAAAGGTACGCCTGTCTGGCGCGCAGTCTAGCTCAGCAAGAGGCCGACTCGGAACGTCGGGCAGAGCTCCTGGCAATTGCCGACATTTGTGACTACGTGCCGGAGAACCCGCCGCGCACGTTTCACGAGGCTCTCCAGTTCATGAACTTTGTGATCGTGGCGCGAGGGCTGGAAAACCCTTATCCCACCTTGATCGCGCGTCTTGACCAGTATCTGTGGCCGTACTTGGAGAGGGATCTCAGCGAGGGGCGCATAACCTTGGAGGAGGCCGCCGACCTGCTTGCCAACGCCATCCTCCTGTGGGGCATGAAGGTGGTCATCCCGGTGGGGACGCAACTAGAGACTCACCAGTTCACCTACGCCATCAACAGCATCAACGTGGGAGGGGTCGACAAGCTCGGAAACGATGCGACGAACCCCCTGAGCTACTTAATTCTCCACATTGTTGGTTTACTTCGCCTTTCGTCTCCCACCGTAGCGCTCAACTGGCACGCCGGCATGCCGCGCTCTCTGCTAGTCAAAGCGCTTGAGACTAACTCCAAGACCAAGGGCGGCATTCCGCTCTTTATGAATAGCGACCACGTGGTGGCGAGCTTTGCGGCGGACGGGATTCCTCTGGAAGAAGCGCGGGAGTGGTACAGCCAGGGTTGCGTCACCCCCATTCTTCCCACTTGCATTGACCACAATGGGTCCGAAGGCAGAGGCGCCATTAACGTCGCGCTTATCTTGGATCTCGCTCTCCACAACGGGGTAGCGCCGGTAACAGGCAAGAAGGTCGGCATTGAGACTGGCGACCCCAGGAACTTTGCCAGTTTCGAGGAGCTCTACGAAGCGTTCAAGAAACAGTACGAGTATGTGGTAAGCCGGGTCCTGTGGTTGGGCACCGTCGCGCAAGGCATAGAGCCCAAGTACCTGCGCTTTCCTTTTAACTCCTGTGTCGCCGGCCCCGGGTGTATGGAAAAAGGCCAGGACATCCTGATTACTGATGTAAACCACAGCTACGGTATCAGCGATCGAGCCATCGTAGACACTGCCGACTCCTTGCTTGCCATAAAGAAATTGGTTTTCGAGGAGAAGAAGCTCTCGATGGCTGAGCTGCTTGAGGCTCTAGACAGCAACTTTGCCGGTCCGCGAGGCGCCGAAATCCAGCGCCTGTGCCTGGGAGTTCCCAAGTTTGGCAACGATGTTGAGGAAGCCGATCTTATGGTGAAAGAAGTGGGGATCTTCTCGGGAAACTTCTTGCACTCCTATAAGAACCCGTTCGGCATTCCCTGTAAGGTTTCTCGCGAAGGGCTTTCCTGGCACTACTTCGGCGGTTTGGGTGTGGGAGCTTTGCCCAACGGGCGGAAAGCCAAGGAGCCGCTCAATGACGGTTCCATATCGCCGATGCGAGGGATGGACAAGAACGGACCCACGGCCGTGCTGCATTCGGTGCTCCGAGCTGGCTTTAAGGAGTCATATGCCTCTTGTCTTAACCAGAAGTTCTCCGGAACGGTGATGCAGAGCCCCGAAAGCCGAGAGAAGCTAGCGACGCTGGTGGAGACGTTCTTCCGCAATGGGGGCCAACACATCCAGTTCAATTTGGTGGACACCGAGGAGCTTATCGACGCCAAACTCCACCCAGAGAGGCACCGCGACCTGGTTGTGAGAGTGGGGGGATTCAGCGCCTACTTTGTCATGCTCTCGCCCGAAATCCAGGATGACATCATCTATCGGAGCGAACAGGGCTGTTGAGCTCTTGGTCAGTCCGCTGTACGCTGTTTTGCATGCGGGCCCGTGGAGCGGAGACGGATGCCTGCCGCGGGCCCGCAGAGGTGGTGACGGCAACACGAGGAGTGGGGTATGACCAAGAGATTCGAGGGCAGGGTTGCACTTGTAACCGGTGGAGCGTCCGGTATTGGGCGCGGGGGTGCTATAGCTTTTGCCCGTGAGGGAGCAAAAGTGGTAGTTGCTACAGACGCTAACGTAGCCGGAGCCGAGGAGACGGTAAGGTTAATCAAGCAAGCAGGAGGAGAGGCTAGCTTTGTTCGCTGCGACGTCTCTCAGGAGGCTGATGTCAAGGCTTTGGTGGAGGAGTGCGTTCGTCTTTATGGCCGCCTTGACTACGCTTTCAACAACGCCGGGATCGGACCCGACGGTGTGCGGGTGCCGGTGGTCAATATTGTGGACTGTCCGACCGAGATCTGGGACCGCACTATCGACATCAACCTGAAGGGCGTTTTCCTTTGCCTCAAGTACGAGATGAGGCAGATGATGGAGCAGAACTTCGGCGCCATTGTCAACACTTCTTCAGTGGGCGCCCTTAAACCTCAGCCCGGCTTTTGTGCATACAACGCCAGCAAATCTGGCCTTGGCGGCCTCACTCGCACAGCGGCGCTAGAAGGAGCTCCGTATAACATAAGGGTCAACGCCATTCTTCCGGGCCCGACGCAGAATACCCTGCTCTACGAGTACCTCACCAGTAGTACTCCGGGAGTGAAGGAGGACATGCACACAGTGGTGCCTTTGCGTCGTCTGGGCTTTCCGGAGGACATGGCTGCGGCTGTTGTATGGCTCTGCTCGGACGAAGCTTCTTTTGTCACCGGGCAGTGCCTGGCCATCGATGGGGGTATGACGGCTCACTAGCCAAAGTGTGCTGGTCGACAGGTTGTTGGTCGGGCTCAGCCGCCGATGCTTGTCGATTGGGGCATCCTACCTAAAGGAGGAAGCAATGGGAGACGCGTTTGAGGGTTCCGCGCCAGCCAGCCAGAGCGCCACCGCTAGCCAGAGCGCCAAGAACAAACAGGTCGTAATGCGCTTTTACGAGGACGTTTTTATCAACCACGACCTAAGCCATCTCGACGAGTACATGCGCGACGACTACATCCAACATAACCCTGATTGCCCGCAGGGCAAGGCGGGGTTTGTTGAATTTTTCACCACCATTTTTCGCGCTGTTCCAGACTTCCGCTACACGCTGCACAAGATGGTGGCCGAAGACGACATTGTCATGGCTTACAGCACCACCAGCGGCACTCATACAGGAGGGGTGTGGCTTGGCCAGGAGCCTACGGGCGCCAAACTCAACTTCAAGGTGGTGGATATCTTCCGCGTCGAGGATGGCAAGATAGCCGAACACTGGGATGTCGCGGACACCTTTAGCTTGTTCAGTCAGCTTGGCATTGCTGAGCGTCTCATCAAGCAAGGACTCACCACTCCCGGACCGCAAGGGAGCCCCTCATGAGCACGTCGGCGTTTGAGCGTTACGTTGTGCGCCATCCTCTCCGGGAGGCTCCGGATCCGAGCGTAAAGGGTCGGGACTGGCCGCCTCTGGTGTATATGAGCGAAAAACAGGTTCCCGAGAGTGACGTATACGTGGAACTCGGCTGGATCCGAGATGTTCCCGAAGGCGGGCCCCAGGGTACCGAGCAGGTGCTGGACTATGACCAGATCCTCGTGTTTGTGGGCATGGACTACAAAGTTCCCCAGGTGCTGGGAGCCACTGTTGAGACCTACCTTGGCGGGCAGCGAGTAGTTTTCAATACCACCACGTGCCTCTATATTCCCAAGGGCACGCCTTTTGGTCCGTTTACTTGGGAAGAATTTGACCGCCCTCACGTGCAGGTGAACGTAGTCTTTGGTTCCGGCGATCCGTATGCGGCCGGGGGGAGGGCGGTGTCTGGTCCGAGCTTGCCCTCGCCCAAGACGCAAGAGTTCGACTATGAGCAATATGTGGTGCGCAGCCCCATGCGCGAGGCCGGTCCGGATCACCCGGTTACTGGGCGGCAGCTTCCCAGCATGACCTATCTCAGCCGTACTCAGGTAAATGCCGCCCGGAACTACCTTGAATTCGGGTGGATATGGGATGTACCAAGCTCCGGCATCCCCAAGATGCGGCACGATAACTACGCGGAGATGGTTCTGCACTTTGGCAGCGACCCGGACAACCCCGAGGACCTTGGCGCCACCATGATTTTTGGTGTGGGGGACGATCTGCTGGAGTTTGACACAACTCACTGTGTGTACCTTCCCAAGGGACTGGTTCATGGGCCCCTGCGCTGGAAAGAAGTGCACAGACCTATGATCGAGATGGCCCTCATGCTGGGGGCCGGAGTGTGGGCGGAAGGCTGGGAGGGCAGCTTCTTTGGCGACGAGGCCTAACCCAGCCGGACGCATGCTGACTACTTTCAAGGACGTCCGAGATGAGCGAAGTAATGAGCGAATCAAAATATGCCAAGTACATAATCACCGAGCTAAAGAGGGACTCCCGCGATGCTGCTTTGCCGCCCGGAGTGGATCCAGAAAAAGTCTCCAACACTCCCTCGCATCGCAAGATTCTCAGCCTGGACGACGTAGTCCTTAAGGGCGCCTTCTATACCGAGACGGTCTGGATGTGGCCGGGGGGTTCCGACGTGTATCCGGAGACGGCCGAGGCCAATTCTCACGCGCACGAGTACGACGAGGTCATAGGCTTCTTTGGCACCGACTTCGCCAACCCCTATGAACTGCACGGACAGATTGAGTTTTGGATCGAAGATGAGAAATTCATGCTTACGCGAAGCTGTCTCATCTTTGTTCCGGCGGGGGTATATCACTGTCCGCTTGTAATTCACCGCGTGGACAGGCCAATCTTCCACTTTTCCTCCGGACCCGGTTCGACATACCAGCAGGAACTAAGACCGTGAGCGATCAGCAGGAGCTAAGGGCGTGAGCGAGTATGCGGGTGCGCGGCGTCCGTTCTCTGAGCCCGTTAAGGATCTTCGCCGTGTGATGGATGTCTCGGGTAAAGGCGTGATCGTCACTGGCGGTGCCAACGGCATCGGTTGGGGGATCGCGCAAGCATTTGCCGAGCGCGGAGCCAGGGTAGCTATTCTGGATGTTGAAGCAGAGACCGGGCGCGCGAGAGTAGAGGAGCTAAATCGGCTAGCCGGGGGCAGTCCAGCTGGCGCGGCGGGGGACGTGCGACACATCTTTGTGGAGTGCGACATTACTTCCCGAGCGGCCGTGGATGTCGCAGTAGAGGAAGCCGTCCGAGCACTTGGGCACATAGATGTCCTTGTGAACAACGCTGGCATCGCAGTCACAAAGCCGTTCTTGGACTTTGACCCTGATCTTTCGGATTGGCGCCGGGTGATCGAGGTCAACCTACATGGCACCGCTCTTGTCACTCATGCGGTGGCCAATTACATGCGCAGGGCCGGGCGGGGCGGACTCATCATCAACATTTCCTCGGTAGGGGGCGCAAGGTGCTCAGCGTCGAAAGAGCTGCCAAATTCTGCCTATGTGGCTTCCAAGGCGGCTCTCAACCACCTCACGGCAGCCTGGGCCATTGAATTTGCGGAGTACGGCATTCGGGTGAACGCAATCATGCCCGGTCCCACCCACTCGCGGCTGGATGCTCAGCTTACCCCGGAGTATATGGAAAAGATTGCCGATGGGATCCTGGATGGTCGCTGGGGCGAGCCCCTGGAGATTGGGGCGCTTTGCGTGTTTATGGCCTCGGCAGAGGGGGCGCACTTAAACGGGGTGGTGATTCCTCACGACGGGGGCTTTCTCTGCGTGCACTAGTCTCCTCGGGCCTCTTCCAGTGCCTCCTCTAGGAATAGTTCTGCGCGCAGCAGATCCCGCTCGTCGGGGCGGTGCCTGATGTCTCCGTGGTAGGTGTGCGGCGTGGGATGGTCAAGATAGCGGCCGGGACAGCAAAAGCGGCCTACGCACTTAAACCCCAGATGCTCTACCTCCAGCTCAAGCAGAGCTAAGCTGGGCTGAGCTTCTTTCGGGCCAAACTCATATCCGCTGTAGGTGACGAAGACTACAGCCCGGGGCGCATCAGGGGGAATGGTGATCCGCTTGTGCCGTTCAAGCAGGCTGGGATCTTTCGCCGGAGGAGTGATGGGAGGCATGGGCCGGGTAATGTAGGGGATGGTTTCGCCCCTAAAGTAAAGCGCCACCCGCGGGTCGGTTCCGAGGCGAAGACGTCGCAAGAGGTTGAGGATCTCGTTGTAAGGCAGGTGAGACCTGATCCCCGAACCCACGCAGAGAAAGTCGTAGCTGGGGAGGTTGATCTCAAGATCGAGGATATCCTCTTCTTTTCTTCTGATCTTCTGTAGATCACACTGCCAGCCATATCGCTCAAACGTTTGCTTGAATCGAAGGGCAACTTTCTCCGTATTTCCCGTGTAAGAGGAGTATAGGATTAGGGCACGCTGTACTCTGGCGGCCTCGGGTCCAGCTTGCCGCGTCTCGGCTGTCCGCTTGTTGTTCATGGCTCTTGCCTCCTTTTTCTACTCCGTTTTTCTGCATCCTAAACATTGTTCCTTTGCGCAATTGATTAAGCCTGGTTGCGCTGCTAGTTTGGTAAGAAGGAGATTGACATGAGGCGCGTCTAGTCTGACCGGCTGACCGCTTCTGCTCGGCGAGGAAGAGTTGCATGGCAACTAGGGAAAGGACGATACAAGATGGTTGAAATCCCCAAGACCTGCAAAGCAGCCGTTCTTGTGGAGTACGGCAAACCTCTTGAGATATGGGATGTGGATATACCGGAGGTGGAACCAGGGGCCATCCTCGTGAAGGTTGAGGTGGCCGGGATCTGCGGCACCGATGTGCATCAGCAAAAAGGTGAGCTCACCATTAAGTCGCCCCTGCCAAACATCCAGGGGCACGAAACTATTGGCCGCATCGTGAAGCTGGGCACTGGCCGGGTAAAGGATGCGGCAGGTGAGGAGCTCAAAGTAGGCGATCGGATCATGTGGGCTCACGCCGACTGCGGTGAGTGCTACTGGTGCCAGATTGCTCGCGACCCTGTGCTTTGCGCGCGTCGCTCGGGGTATGGGTGGGCGCCGCCCAGCGCTTTGCGGGGTGGATTTGCTGAGTACGAGTATGTGACTCCCAGTACCAACGTGGTTAAGGTGCCCGACGATCTTACCGAAGAAGAGGCCATCGGGGTCGGCTGTGCGTTTCGCACGGTAGTGGCCGGCTACGAAAGATTCGGCAAGGTGCCTTTCATGAGCGACGTAGTTATTCAGGGCTCGGGGCCGGTGGGGCTTTACTCCGCCGTTGTGGCGCGGGAGAGCGGCGCCCGAAAGGTGATTGTGGTTGGGGCGCCCGCCAACCGCTTGGAGCTGGCCAAGCAGTGGGGGGCCGACGAGGTCATAAGCATCGAGGAACATCCCGATGCCAACGAACGCAAAGAAATTATTCTCAGTCTCACTCAGGGCCGCGGCCCCGAGGTAGTGGTGGAAGCCTCAGGCTATCCACCTGCGGTAGCCGAGGGGCTCGATATGATTCAGAAAGGGGGCCGCTACCTGATTTTGGGCCAGACTTCGGCGGCTGTTACTCCTATTATGCCCAGCATTATCAATCAGAAGGCACTCACCATAGTTGGCTCGGTGTCGGCGGCTATTCCCCATTTCTACAAAGCGCTTCAGTTCATCAAAACGCATCGCCATAAGTACCCGTTTGCCGCCATTGTGAGCGGTAGATATCGCCTAGAGGAGGTAAACGAGGCTCTAGCCAATATGGCAGCGGGAAAGGAAATCAAGCCGATCATCGATAACCGCGGCCGCTAGGCCGCGCCGGACAGTCGCTAGGTCATGTAGCGCAGCAGGCGGGACATGGCGCGGCCTAGCGGCCTCCCACGCTAGACCTTACCCGGCGAAAGGAGGAGTTGGTGGCCTTTAAACCATTCTTACGGCCCAACCGAGTCTTGGCCATGCTCGAAAAAGGTGAGACTCCTTTGGGTATGCAGATGTACACCCACGACCCCGATCTGGTGGAGATTGTGGGATATGCTGGCTTTGACTTTGTCATGCTCGACATGGAGCACAACCGGACCAATCCTGAAACCATGGTGGCTCTTATCCGAGCGGCCGAGGCTTCGGGCGCCACTCCTTTGGTAAGAGTGCCGGCTAACGACCCACATTTGATCCGCGCAGCGGTAGAGTCCGGCGCCCAGGGGATTTTTGTGCCGCATGTGAAAACTGCAGCCGAGGCTAAAGCGGCCATGGAAGCTATGCGCTACCCGCCCGAAGGTCGCTGCGGGATTTGCCCGGCCATTCGCGCCGCCGGCTATGCGCAGGAATACTGGGAAGAGTATATGGCGCAGGCTAACCGGCAGATCATGTTTATTCCCCTGCTTGAGGATGTGGAGGGGATAGAAAACGCAGAAGAAATCATTTCTTTGCTTAAGCCGGGACGAGACGGCGTGGGGCTTGGCCTGGCCGACATCGCCTGTTCTTTGATCAAAGAGCCGGGGGAGAGGGTACAGTGGCAACACCCCTACCTAAAGGAAGCAAGTGCGAAGGTGCGGGCTATCTGCGAGGCAAGGGGTATTCCTATCGTAGGTATGGCCTGGCCGACGCCGGACAGGGCGGGAGTTGAAGCAGCAAAGGCAAATGGCACCAAAGTGATCTTGTTCCATCCTGACTCGCATTTTTGGTATCAGGTTTGCCGGAACATCATTAGGGAAGTACGGGGCGAATAGAGCGGGCCTGGGAAGCCAAAGGTTCTCCAAGAAGGGCAGGAATGATGAGTGCGCCCGGAAAAATTCGGCTGTACCTTCTTGAAGGTGGAAAAGCGCATCTGCCGGAGCGAAGCCATCTAACTCCCGATCGCAACTTTGGGCAGCCGGTTACTATCCCCATCCTCATGGCCGTAATTGACCATCCCCAGGGCTTGGTTTTGGTGGACACAGGATTGGACGTGGACAACGTGAACGATCCGTTCCTGGAGGCGCGGCCGGACCAGCGGGTTGACCGTCAGCTTTGCGCTCTCGGCTACCAGCCTTCGCAGGTAAGGTACGTGATTCTCACTCACCTGCATCTTGACCACATGGGCTGCGCGTATCTCTTTCCCGATGCCACGTTTGTGGTGAGGAGGGCGGAGCTGCGCGCGGCCTGGTGGCCGGACGCCCATGACGGCGGATACAAGTTCGAGAGTCTGCTTCCAATAAGGAGCCTTGATTATCTGCAGCTTCCGGACGAGGGCGAATTTGATCTTTTTGGAGATGGAGCCGTGGTGTGCTTTGACACCCGTGGGCATACAGAAGGGCACCAATCGGTCAAAGTGACCTTGTCCCAAAGCGGCGTGGTCGTTTTGACGGGCGATGCGGTCCAGGTGAGGGAAAATCTCACCGCCAAAGTGCCCCCGGGATTAGGTTGGAATAGCCAGCTTGCACTAGAGTCCATGGAGAAACTTCGCCTGCTTGAGGCACAGGGTGCTCTTCTGGTTCTGGGCCACGAGCTCGGCCAGCTCGAGATGTTGAAGCTGGCTCCGGACTGGTATGAGTAGGATATGGTCCGAGAGGCGGGGATGCGTTTAGGCGATAGGTTTGGGCAATACGCTTAAGCGATGCGTCTTATAGCGGACTAAGCGTGTCCTGGGATTTTGCTTTCTTGTTTTGGGCGGTCTCGCAGCAAAGACGCCAATGTAGAGGCTAGAGCAAACCCTGTGCCCACCACCATAGCTAGCCGGTAGCCAGCTGCAAAAGCCTCGGCATTCTCTATACCAGCTCTTGCACCCAGGAGGATTACCCGACCTCCCTCGGGACCTAGTTTGGAAGCAGCTATGGCTCCCAGGATGGCGATGGAGACCCCCATGCCGCAAAAGCGAGAGGTGGTAAACATGCCCGAGGCCACACCTAGCCTTGACCGGTCAACAGACCCCATAATGGCGGAGAAATTCGGCGTGCTAAAAACGCCGATTCCTAGTCCTAGCGTGCCAAGTGCTACAAGCACCTGCCATATTGGGGCGTCCAGCTTAAGCAGGGCAAGCTGTGCGGTGCCGGCGGCCATTATCAAGGTGCCGGCCGCCGAAAGTCCCCTGGTGCCTAGCCTATCCGAAAGGCGTCCAGCTGCCGGGGTGACTAAGGTCATGATTACCGGCTGTATCAATAGGACAAAGCCAGCTAGCTGGGCGGACCTACCTTGCACTACCTGCAGAAAGACGGCGGTGAATATGGTCACCCCGTACACAGCGGCCATGTACAAAAAAGAAGCGGCATTAGCTCCGGTGAACACACGGCTTCTCGCAAACAAGGCAAGGTCAATGATCGGATCTCTGGCTTTTTTCTCTGCAAGCACAAAAAGCATGAGGAAGACTATCGACAGGCAGAGCGGGGCTATTGTGCGGGCCGTTCGCCATCCCCAAAGCGGAGAGAAGATCAACGGCACAAACAGCGCAGCAAGAAAGACTCCAAGAAGGGCAGCTCCTTGGAGATCGATTCCTGTATGACTTTGGTCCTGGGGTCCAAGACGACGGTCGCGGCGCTCCGCGCCCAAAAGATCCCATCCGGCGATGAGTAGGATCACGACGATAGGCGCTCTCATGTAGAAAACCCAAGGCCAACCCACGTGGCTGACTATCACGCCCCCTACCGGAGGGCCGAGTGTCTGTCCGAGGGTGGCTCCTAACATGTTAAGCCCGAGCGCGCGCCCTCGTTCCCAGGGCGGAAATACTGCGGTCACAATGGCGGCAGCCGTGGTTAGAACCATCGAGGCCCCGACTGCCTGGAAAACTCGCGCGACAATTAAAGACACCCCGTCAAAGGAAAGAGCAACAGCTACCGAGAAAAGGCCAAACACCAAGCTGCCGAGGTAGTAAATCTTGTAGAGACCCTGCTTCTCTGCCCATCGACCTACGGGGATCAGGAGCACGGTAACTACCAAGAGGTAGGCCGCTTGAACCCACAGGGCCTCGCTAAAGCTGAGCTTGAGGTCTGCGGATAGGGCAGGCAGCGCCACGGCTAGGATGCTTGAGTCTAAAGTGGCAAGGAAGACTCCCACCGAGGCGATGACCAGGACCCGCCATCGCCGCCGGCTCATTTCGGGGAGGTCAAACCCGCTGTCGGTACCTGTGTCTGCTGCCAAGAACCGTCCTTTCGTGCCGTAACTCGGATTGTATCCCAACGCGCAAGACCCTGTTGACAACCCGTAGGCCCAGTCGTAAGCTGTCGAACAGTCAGATTCTGAACGGTTTTCCGTAGACCAAACCGGAGCGCCGGCAGATTGTGGGGTTGGGTGCTTATACAGGTGTGGGCCACAGGGGGGCAAAAGTGTCCCGGGGGGACCTCGGACTGCAGTCTGCCTGCCCCTTCCAGAAGCGCCCTAGCTTGTTTCCAGTTGGGACCGGAGCGTGCTTGCCACGGCACGCTTTGGGGATAGGGCTGTGCCATCGGAGACAAGGATGGAAGGAGAGGGAGGTCAGATGAAAAGACTACTTGCAATCGCAGGAATCATCGCTTTGGCGCTTGTGGTGGCTTTGGCGGTTGCGGCCTGCGGAGAGAAAGAAACCACGACCACTGCCGCGCCGTCTACCACTGCTCCGCCTAGTACTCAGACCACGGCGGGCGGCTCAACTAGCACAACCGCGAGTGGCGAAACGACGGCCTCTACTGGAGCTCCCGCCAAAGAGGATGTTCTAAAGATTGGGGCCATCAGCTCTGCTACTGGGGACATGGCTACTGCGTTCAAGGCCATGTACGACTCAGTAGGACCCACCCAGGAACTTCTGAACGAGATGGGGGGTGTGACTGTAGGTGACACGCACTACAGAATTGAGATCAAGTTCTATGATGACCAATCCACCACGGCCGGGGGTCTCACGGCGATAAACAAGTTGATAGGCGAAGGTATAAAGTACGTTGTTCCCCCTATGTTTATGCCCATCAACCTAGCCATTGCTCCCTTGTGCGAAGAGAACAAGATCATGCGGATCAAGTCTTTTGGCGCGGGGAATGTTGAGGTAAACCCGGACAATCCACTGATGTTTTTCACCTGCTCTGGCGTCGCCAACATCAAGCCATTCTTTGACTATGCGCTGGCAAAGTACCCAAACGTCAAGACTGTGGCGGTTATCACTCCCGATGACCCTGGAGCCGCGACCTATCAGCAACTGATCAAGGAAGAGTACGAGAAACGCGGCATAAAGATAGTCTATTGGGAGGTTTATCCGCAGCCCACATTTGACTTCTACTCAATCTTGAACAAGGCGCTTGCCACCAAACCTGACGCGATCGACGGGATCTTCGGCATACCTCCATGCACCTCGGCGATTATCAACCAGTCGCGCGAACTTGGATTTGCAGGCCCTGTGTTTGGTCCCTGTACTCTTGGCGACGCGAATGTGGTCAACGCCATGGTTACGCCCGAGTACCGGCATGACATCCTTTCCTACGTTCCTGACGTAAACAGCGATAAGATGACCGAACCCGTGAAGAAGCTGGGCGAGAAAATCAAGGCCAAAGGTGCAAGCTTTGAGCTTGACAGTCTGCACCTCTTGGATGCTATTTCCGCGATAATCGCTGGCATAAAGGCTGCCGGGAGCATCGACCCCGAGGCAGTTGCGGCGGCAATCGACAACGGCAAGTGCACGGGTTTCGAGGGAGCTTACGGTCCAGCAGTGTGGGGCTCGTATGTCTCTGTCTACGGCAACAAGCATTGCGCGGAACACGCTCCAATGGTTACCACGTACACCAAGGAAGGGCTGCTGTTCGAATGGCTGCCATGGGACGGCACGGCTCATGACAAACAGTGATAGCAGCTCCATCTGGTTCTTGCCACGAGCAAGCCGAGGCGTGCTTGGAGCTTGGTGCATCGGTGTGAGATGAGCGTAGCCTGTTCTCGGCTGGGGGTAATGGATCTCTCGACCGAACCCCCAGCCGAGGATGAGGCTGGCACGTGTCCTTGGGGTTAGCGCAGACAGGGAGACGATTTGTGGGCGGCGGAAACGTACTACAGGCCTTTGTCAATGGCCTTACCTCAAGCGGAATATATATCCTGGTTGCTCTAGGTCTGACCCTGGTCCTCAGCATCATGAATATTGTGCAGCTCGCCCATGGCGAGGTGTACATGGTGGGCGCGTACGTCGTTTACTACTTCAGCACAAAGGTCGGGCTAAACTTCTATGCTTCCATTGTCATCGCCGTGGTTGCTACTGGGGTGCTTGGCGTACTCATTGATCGGATCTTTCTGCGCCCATTTCGGGCAAGACCCGACTCCGCTATGGTGCTCACGGCTGGGCTAATTCTGGTATTGCAAAATGTTGTTCTTGCCATAGCCACCGGCACACCTAAGAAATACTACCCGCCTTACCAGGGAGTGGTTGCTCGTTTAGGGAGCGTGTCGCTTTCCGCAGAAAGACTAATAATCATTGTCGCTGCTTTTCTTTTGTTGGCGGGCCTATTCCTGTTTATCCGATATACAAAACATGGCCAAGCGATGATCGCGGTTGCCCAGGAGAGAGAGGGAGCCGCGCTACAGGGAATCAGTATCGACCGCCTGTCCGCCATTGCTATGTTCATAGGTTGTGGATTGGCAGGGATAGCCGGAGCGCTGGTCGGCTCTCTTTTCAGTCTTCTGCCCACGATGGGGGGCACGGTATTGGTGAAGGGTATAGCCGTCATTATCTTGGGCGGCCTGGGCAGCATTCCGGGAACTGTGCTTGGTGGACTCATCATAGGCTTCCTCGATGGGCTTCTTCCTTTACTCACCACTCAGTACGTGGCTAGTCTTGTGGGATTCATTATCGTAATACTCATTCTCCTCTTTAGGCCTCGGGGCTTGATGGGCCACGAATCACCATGAAAACAAAAAGGACTCCTCGTTTGGTCGGTGCGATTGGGCTCTTTGTCGCCCTCGTCTTATTTGGTGTGTTCTACCGGAACGACTATGTACTTCACGTGTTCATTCTTATCATGATGAACGCTGTGCTTGCTTCTAGTCTCAGACTGACCAGCCTTTCGGGCCAGCTTTCCCTTGCGCATGGGGGCTTTGTGACTGTTGGCGCTTACACGTCCGCTTTGTTGCTGCTCAAGGCCGGTTTGTCTTCGACCTGGGTCGCGCTTGTGCTGTCAGGGGTAGTAGCGGGAGTTGTGGCTGCTGCGGTGGGAGTGCCTTTTAGCCGCTTGAAAGGTGTCTACTTCACGATGGTGGGCATCTTTTTTGTGCAGGTCATCATCCTGGCAGTGGAGCAGTGGCGTACTGTAACCGGAGGCCCGCTTGGTATTCAAGGGGTTCCGCGTCCTGACTCCATTCTTCTCATACGTTTTGGGTCTAAGACTTCTTTCTACTTCTTGGCTCTTTCTCTCATGGTCATATCTTTGCTGATCCTCTGGGCTATTGAGCATTCCCGTGTTGGGCTGACTTTTCGTGGTATCAAACAGGCGGACTCCCTGGCTGCCAGCCTGGGTGTCAATGTCACGGCGTACAAGGTTGCTGCTTTTGCCATCGGGGCCTTTTTCGCTGGGCTGATGGGCGGATTCTACGTGCAGTATGTTTCTGCAGTGGATCCCTCGGTGTTTGGGTTTCTGCCCACGATTTACATGCTCATCTATGTCATTGTCGGAGGACAGGGCAGTTTTGTAGGACCAATAGTGGGGGCTACTCTTCTCACTGTGCTTCCCGAGGTGGCTAGACCGCTTAAGTCGTGGATGCCTCTTCTGTTTGCCGCCATCCTGATGGCCATCATTTTCCTAATGCCTGAGGGCCTTATCGGTCTGCCGCGGAGGTTGTTGAGTCTAACGCGTAAGAAAACAAGGGAGCAGGTGGATGCTACAGGTTGAGGATCTCAGCAAGAACTTTGGCGGTCTCGCGGCTGTGAGCTCCGTCGACATGGAGGTGCAGGAGGGTGAGCTTGTAGGTATCATCGGCCCAAACGGAGCAGGCAAGACCACGCTGTTTAATCTCCTTACCGGCTATATCCGTCCCACCAGCGGTCGAGTGTGGCTATATGGCAAGGAGATTACGGGCAAGAGACCTCACCAGATAGCTGCTCGCGGCATGGTAAGAACCTTTCAGCAGAACAACGTTTTCAGTGAGCTGACTGTGGCTGAGAATGTTCGTCTGGCGTGCCACCTTACCTGCCAGATTCGCCCTTGGGAAGCTATCTTGCACACCCCAAGCGCTAAGCACAAGGAACAACGTGTCAACTCGCGAGTTGGAGAGATACTTGAGCTTCTGGGAATCTCACATCTGGCGAGAGTACCTGCGGCTGCGCTTCCTCACGGACACAAGCGCATACTTGGCATCGCGGTGGCGTTGGCGTGTGAGCCGCGCCTTCTTCTTCTGGATGAGCCCCTGGCCGGCATGAACACGACCGAGGTGGACATGGCTGTAGGTCTCATAAGGAAACTTTGGGAGAGCGGGCTGACGATATTGTTGATCGAGCACAACATGCGAGCGGTCATGGGTCTGTGTCAGCGATTTGTCGTTCTAAATTTCGGGAAGAAGTTGGCCGAAGGCACGCCCGAAGAAATCCGAAATAACCCTGAAGTAGTTAGAGCGTACTTAGGAACGGCCGCCCATGCTGCTTGAGGTCAAGAATGTGACCGTCTACTACGATACGGCTTTGGCAATCAGCGATGTCAGCATTGCCGTGGAAGAGGGAGGGGTTGTCAGTGTCATAGGGGCTAACGGAGCGGGCAAGAGCACTGTTCTTAAGGCCATTGCCGGCTTGGTGCCCGTGCGCTCTGGGGTGGTTGAGTTTGATGGCAAGCGAATAGACGGGCTGGGTACTGACAAGATAGTAAAACTCGGCATTGCCCTGGTCCCCGAGGGGAGGAAGCTTTTCCCTTACATGAGTGTACAGTCGAATCTTCGCTTGGGGGCCTACCTGCGTTCAGACAAAGAGCAGATTGAGAAGGACCTCGAAGAAGTATTTCACCTTTTCCCTCGGCTAAAGGAGAGGTTAAGTCAGAAAGCCGGCAGTCTGAGCGGCGGGGAACAGCAGATGCTGGCCATCGGCCGGGCCTTAATGTCCAAGCCGCGTCTACTCATGATGGATGAGCCCTCCTTGGGTCTTGCACCCATTGTCATCGACAGCTTGGCAGAGACCATCCGGGAGATTAATCAGCGGGGAGTGAGCATCTTGCTTGTGGAGCAAAACGCAGGACTGGTCGAGCGTGTGGCCCGGCGCTGCTATGTGCTCGAAGTCGGCAAGATAGTTCTGGAGGGGGATATAAAGGAAATGATGTCGGATGAGGCGGTAAGACGCGCCTTCCTAGGTTAAGCGGCGTCTGAGGTTAGGCGGGTTGGCGAAACAGCGGCGCGGTGACCAGCGCACTAGGACAGTCAATGTACACGGAGAACGCTATGAATCTTGAGACAACTGTGGCTGGGGTGCGTTTCCGTTCGCCGATTGGTTTGGCTCCTATCGGAGGCTCAAGTCACTTTGGAGCGCGCGATCCCGATGAAAATCGTGAGCTTGAAGGAGCTGTTGAATATGTTCTTAAGAATGTCGAGGCTGGGTCCAACCATGTTTGCGTGAACATCTCCTACATTCGCCCCGAGACGCTTCGCAAGCTGCTTGATGCTTACGATGGCGTCACTAGGCCTGCGCCCCCGACACCGCGAGCGGAGAGATTCTTGCGAGTGACTTCCGGCGGACCGCCTTATGGCTTGGAGGGACTTTACTCGGCGGTATCTCCTGGTCCATGCACTCCAGATCCGGCTGTAGAGGAGGGCCTTCTTGCTTTCCAGGCGCGGTTTGTGGAGGCTGTCAAGCAAAGAAGGCCGGAAGGAGTTCCCATTATCGGCGCTGTCATTGGCTGTGGCGGTCTGCCTGACGGCTACGTGGACGCGGCTAGGAAGTGCGAAGAGCTTGGTGTGGACTTGGTTGAAATCAACTTCCACTGTCCTCTGCAGGCTGGTCAGAGAAACGAGGTGGACTGGGCGCTTCGGGGCTGGTTTCCGGCGGTTTCTCACGGCGGCTTGATAGCCGAGCATCCTGCCCTGGTGGGCCAAATTACCAAGGCGGTAGTGAATGCGGTCAGTCTTCCTGTGGGAGCGAAGTTCTCCGCGGAGGCGGGCTTTCCTCGTATTGTCGAACTGGCCAGACAGGTTCGAGACGCCGGGGGCCGGTACGTTCACGTGGGGGGAGCAGGGGTAGGGATTGCTCCACCTGACATCTACAACGGCGGAAGGCCCAAGTGGAGCTTCATGGACGGGAATCCTTTCTGTTTGACCTCAGGAGCGTGGATGCGGCGGATCTGCTACCGAGACGTGGCCGCTGTAGCCAGGTTTGTGCCTGGGCTAGATATTGTAGCTTCGGGCGGTCTCGTGCAGCCAGAGCACTGCGTGGAGGCCATGATGCTGGGAGCTTCGGTGACCCAGGTTTGTGCAGGAGTGCTTGAGCAGGGAAGGAGTCTCTTGCGGCGGGCAAACGAATTCCTGAGCACCTTCTTGTGTAGCAACGGATATAGTAGCGTGACCGAGATTGTTGGCCTTGCGCAGCAGTATATTAGCCATGCCGAAGATATTGACATGATGCCGGGCCAAGTGGTGAGCTCGGTTGATCATGATAAGTGCACCAATTGTGGTACCTGTCTTGATGGTCTGTGTCTGGCGATTTCTGACGAAGGGGGGGAGGTGGCGGTCCAGGAGGAGCGATGCACCGGCTGCGGCGCGTGCACTCTGGTATGTCCGTCGCAAGCATTTAGTCTCAGGTTGAGAGGCTAGCTACAGTCTTGACAAGCAAGCAGCGACTCCATAACATGGCGCCATGACTTCTATGCTGAACTCTATACCGCTTAGTGAACAATTTCCCGAAGAAGAATCCGGCGAGAGCAGCGGTAAGCAGGCCTACCTACGCCTAGTTCCCGCCGTAGATCAAGCTGTCAGGCTGCTTTTTTGCTTGGCCAACACTGTAGGAGGAGAGTCAACTCTTACTGAGCTAGCGAAAGAAACAGGGATCAGTAAGAGTAAGGCCCTGGCTATACTGAACACTCTTGCCAATGCCGGCCTCGTGACGCGAAACGAGCGCACCAAGAGCTACACTCTGGGTCCCAACGTGGTTACGCTGGGTCGTGCTTTCCTTAACAACACCGACCTAGCGCGCTTGGCAGGACCGTACCTGGAGCAGCTTGCGGCAGAAACGGGATGCGGTGTTCTTCTCGGTGTTTTCTCGGGTGAAACACTGTTTGTTGTCGCTCGTCGCCAAGCTCCAGGTGGGACGTACATCGCTACTGATGTGGGCCAGCGTTACCCGCTCACCTGGGGGGCCCACGGGCGTGCCTACCTGGCCTCGCTGCCGCCGGAGGAGTTTGAAAAACGTCTTGCTCAAAACGCCATTCTCCAGGCTGGCACCACAGATCGGGATTCTATTGAGCGGGAAGTTCTGCGCCATCAGGTGGAGGAGGCGCGTAGGAAAGGTTACGGCGTGAGCTTGGGCACTACCTGGTCGGGGTTGAATGGAGTGAGCGCTCTTATTGCGGTTGAAGGTCCTGACATTCCTGAGGGCCGACGAGTGGCTGCGTGTCTTGTGGCGGTGGGATCCTTCCCACCCGAGGAAGTCGATCGTGTCGGTCAACACGTCGTCCGAGTGGCAAAGGAGATGGAGCAGAAACTCCAGCCTCTCCTGAGAGCGGTGAATCCCTATTTTCCTCTAGCCCGAGGTTTGTAAGCCAAGCCGAGGAGGCGGCACATGAAGCTAGCGGATAAGGTGGCCATAGTGACCGGAGGCGGCACAGGCATCGGCCGAGCCATCGCTGAGCGGTTTGTGGCAGAAGGGGCGTATGTTTGCCTGGTGGGACGACGTGCGGACAAACTTGCCGAGGTGGCCTCTGCGTTGCCGCCGGCGCAGGTCACAACGTGTCCGGGGGATGTCAGTGACCCAGCGGCGGTAGCGCGCGTTGTAGAAGCTGCTCTTGGTTTTGGCAAAGGAATTCAGGTTCTGGTCAACAACGCAGGTATGGATCAGCCACCTTGCCCAGTAGGTGAGCTTGATCTGGCCACCTGGCAGCAGGTCCTGGCGGTGAACTTGACCGGGCCTTTCCTAATGATCAAGGCTGTGATCCCTCACATGTTAGAGGGCGGCTACGGATCCATCATTAACATCTCCTCCCTTGCCGGGTTACTGGGAGTACCGGGTCTGCCGGCTTACTGTGCTTCCAAGGGCGGTCTTATCAGCCTGACCAAGCAGGTAGCGGTGGACTATGGGCCTCACAACATCCGCTGCAATTGTGTCTGTCCGGGGGCGACGAGGACGGAGATGATGGTGGGGGCTATGAGCTCCTTTGCAGAAAGCTGCGGAATCACTGTTGAGGAAGTGCTTGCCACGTTTTCGCGGGATATCCCGTTGCGTCGAATTTCAGATCCGAAAGAGATGGCGGGTATCTGTTGTTTCCTTGCCAGCGATGATGCGAGTTTTGTAAACGCGGCGGTGATCCCCGTTGACGGCGGCGCGTGTGTTGTGGATGTTTCGGGGGCTGCTATCAATCAACTGGCCGCTTTGCACCAAAAGGCTTAAAGAGAGGGCGGCGATTCTTGGAGATGTTAGCTAGACGGCAGAGACCCCAAATTCAAGGAGGGCTCTGTTGGCGGTGACCGGCGTGAGCAAGCGTCCAGTAGAGGACGTTGATGTTGTTGTCCTGGGCGGGGGTGCCGCTGGATTACCTGCGGCGCTGGCTGCGGCCGAAGCTGGGGCTAAGGTAATGCTGCTTGAGAAGCGCCGCAGCTTGGGTGGCACGGGTAATTTCATCCAGGGAGTTTTCGCCTGCGAAAGCACGTGGCAGAAGCGCGAGTACATCGCTTACTCGTGCGAGGAAGCTTTTCGCAACTTCATGGAGTACAACCACTGGCGGTCTAACGGTCCGTTGGTTCGGGCGTTGATCGATCTCTCGGCCGACACCATCTCCTGGCTTGAGCGCCACGGGGTTGAGTTTAGCGGTGTGACTATCAACATGCCCGATGCCCCTCGTACGTATCATGTGCCTAAGGGAGCAGGCCGTGGAATCATGCGGGTCCTTGCTGCGACTTGCCGAGACCGGGGGGTCGACGTACGGCTCGGGTGTGCTGGAGTGGAGCCTCTCAGGGCTAGTGACGGGACACTTGTGGGGGTGAAGGCACGAGAAGGTCGGAACGTCCGGGAAATTAGGTGCCGGGCGCTTGTGGTTGCTACTGGTGGTTATGCCAACAACAAGATCTGGATCCGAAAGTACACCGGCTTCTTATTGGGCGAAAACCTATTTCCGGTAGGTAACAGCGGGAAAATGGGCGAAGGGATCCGTCTGGCCTGGGAAATAGGGGCGGCCGAAGAGGGCATGGGAGTTCTACACCTGCTGCGTGTGGCCCCGTGGGGCAAGGAATTCCCGTCGATGAGTTCCGTGGAGGCTGCTTCCATCCAGCCGGTGCTGTGGGTGGATCCGCGGGGCCGGCGGTTTTGTGACGAAGGTATTGCTTTTTACGACACCTCGGCTGGAAACGTAAACGCTCGTTTTGCAGAGGGCTACACCTGGTCTATCTTCGATGACTCGCTTAAGCGTCATTTCCAGGAGGTGGGTCTTGATCGAGGGATGACGCAGCGTATTCTGCCCGGCCATCGCTTAACCGATCTGGACGAGATGGTATCCCGTTTCATCTCTTTGCAATCTCCCAATTTTGTGGCTGCGGACTCTGTGGAAGAGCTTGCTCTCAAAATCGGGGCTGATCCGCTTGTGCTGCGATCAACGGTTTGCCAATACAACCAGGCCTGCGAGAAGGGCAAAGACACCCTGTTCGGCAAGGATCCCCGATATCTGCGACCGCTTTATGGACCTCGCTACTATGCCGCTAGAGCGCGTACTGCCTTCTTGGGTACCTTGGGGGGAGTTAGGGTGAGTGCGCGGTGCGAAGCGGTTGACAAATACGACAACAAGATTCCGGGCCTATATGTGGCTGGCAATGATATGGGCGGGCTTCATGCCGAGAGCTACAGCATGCGCGACACTTCGGGTATAGCTGCCGCCTTTGCCATAAACGGAGGTCGCCTTGCTGGCCAAAATGCGGCGGCGTTTGCTACTGGAAGGGACTAGAGCGGGGGTGGAAAACACGGTGGCCGTCAAAGTGAGACTCGTTGGTGATCTGCATAGGTTGACAGGGTCTCGAGTGGTGGAGGTTAAGGCCGCTGATCAGACCCTAGGTGCGGTCATCGCTGCTTTGGTGCAGGAGTATCCTAAGCTTGGGGAGCAGCTTTTCGACGAGCAGGGGCGGATCCGGTATACCTGGCTTCTGGTGGCGGATGGGCGCCCACTGAGCTGGCCACAGGACAAAGAACACCGTCTGCAGGAGGACGGTGAGCTAGTGATTATGCGTTTCTTCAGCGGGGGGTAGGTTCCATTTGACAGGGTCGGCCAACAAGCAAAAGGAGAAAGGGGGGAAGCCTAGACGGGTTCGTGCTGTGAAGGCTTTGACCAACCGGAAGTAGCTGAAACGAAGTCTCTCAATAAACGGCACTGGAGGGGTGAGAGATGAGGAGACGGTACCTATATGCGGCATTGATCATCCTCTTAGTTAGCCTACTGGCTTTTGCTATGGCATGCGGCGAAGAGGAAGAAACTACCACTACTGCTGGTCCGACAACTACGGCGGCTCCGACGGAGACAACAGCAGCCCCGAGCACAGAAACCACAGGCGCTCCCGGCAGCAGCACCACCACAGCGGCCGAGATGGAGACGCTTCAGATTGGGGCTATCCTGCAGCTGACCGACTGGTACTCGGTAGTTGATGCCGCGGAGAAAGTGGACCTCGAGTACACCGCCAAGATGATCAACGATGACGGCGGTATCGAGGTTGCGGGCAAGAGATACAAGATTGAGCTGGTTATCGAGGACGGCAAGACCTCGCTTGATGGCAACACGGCCGCGGCAAACAAGCTGGTTCTGGACAAAAAGCTCAAGTTTGTTGTTGGCCCGGGCGCATTCTTCAACGTGGCCACAACCCCGATTTTTGAGCAGAATCAGGTGCTTCATGTGGCCAACTACAACGGCCTGAACCCAGCGGAAATGAACAAGGACACCAAGTTTGCTTTCTTGGGCCTTGATCCCATCACCCAGGCAAACTCTGAGCTTAAGGCAGTCAAGCAGTACTACCCGAACGTAAAGACCGTCTGTCTGGCTACCGAGGATGCCACCTACCCTGCTTTTGAGCCGCACTTCAAGGCTTTGGTTGAGCGCTTGGGTCTTAAGCTCTCGGGTGACCCGGTTCTGTTTGCCACCAACGCTGAGGATTACAACCCGGTAGCGGCCAAGATCAAGGCGCAGAATCCCGATGCTGTCTGGATGCCGATTGGCATTGATCCCTCGTACTTCGGCATTGTTAAGGGCCTGCGTACCCTCGGGTACCAAGGTCCGGTGACCTTCCCCATTGACGTTCCGTCTGTTATCGGAGCTCTGGGTGATGCGGCCACTGGTATCGTTGGCGTGCTGAGCAAGCAGCTCGAGGATCCGTACATTTCAGAACCCATGAAGAGACTTCTGCAGATGGGCGATCCTAACCGGCACGTTTTTGGCCTAGGCCCGAATGCCTTGTACCTGCTGGCTCACGCTATCGACATAGCTGACAGCCTCGATCCGGCTGTGGTCCGCGATGTCTGGGAGAAGCAGACAAGCATGCCGACTCTGTACGGAGAGGGATTCCCGAGCGGCAACCAGCTTTACGGCCTGCCGAATCATGCCTGGGCGCATCCAATTCCGGTGGCTTTGATCAACAACGGGAAGGCTGAATACAAGCCGTGGATTATCCCGGATCCAACCCCGTGAGGTTTATAAGCAGGTAACCTGCGCGGAGTTTGGATGACGGAAGTTTTGGGGGAGCCGGCTGGCGCAAGACATGTCCCCCGGGCGTGGCGGGAGCGGATTGGCTCTGCGCCAGCCGGCTCCCCCAAGTATTCGCAGAGACGTTGGCAATTTGAAACGACGTGATTGGTTGGTAGCGTGGAACTTGCCATTCAAACAGTGATCAACGTAGTTCTCCTCTCCGTGGTTTATATCCTCATGGGGATGGGGTTTGCGTTTATCCTCAACCTTCTCGGTATTTTCAACCTCGCGCATGGCGCCATCTTCATGTCCGCTGCCTACGGCTGCTACCTGCTTGTGGTCAAGCTGGGCTTGCCGGGATTTGTGGCTTTTCCTCTCACTGTGCTTGCGGCTGCGGCGTTTGGCGTGCTTGTGGAAAGACTACTGTTTAGGCCCATGAAGGCAGACTTCAACCGGACCATGATGGTGTGCATTGCATTGTCTACGGTTTTGGTCACGACTTTTAACCGGTTTATGGGCACAAGAGCACTTTCCATTCCCCCGTTTATCCCGGGGACCACGGGTCTTGGTCCGTATAAGGTGGAGACGGACCGGCTTCTTGCCTTTGGCATTGGGATAGTTCTACTCATTGGGATCATCATGTTCGTTGACCGTTCCCGGTGGGGGGCAAGAATGCAAGCCGTAACGCAGAGTCAAATGGGCGCGGCGCTGCAAGGCATCCGCTTTAGTCAGGTGGCGGCGCTGGCTTGTTCGGTTGGGTTTGGTCTTGCCGCCATCGGCGGGGTATTTGTCGGCACGCTTTATAACCTCACGCCCTATATCGGTGACGTCACACTTATTAAGGTTCTGATGCTCGTGATCCTAGCTGGACTTGGAAGTTTCAACGGCATCTTCTACGTAGGTGCACTGTTGGGCCTGCTGTACGGAGCTCTGCCGGTTGTCCTGAGTGGAGTGATAGTAGATGCCTTGTCTTCCGTGCTAGTTCTGGCGCTACTCATAATCCGACCGAGGGGGTTCTTTGGCCATGAATGAGACGTCAAGACCAAGAACCCTCAAATGGCCAGGGCTAGTTGTACTTGGTATTGTGATCATTGTGCTTGCCCTACTTCCCTTGGGCATAGCTGGCTCATATTACTTGCATGTCCTGATCTTGGCTTTTGTGTATGTCGTGGTTTCAAGTTCGTGGCGGACAATCTCGATCTCGGGGCAGTTCAATATCGCCATCGGAGCTTCCATGGGAATTGGGGCCTATGCGGCCGCCATTCCGTCGGTTTGGCTGCACTGGTCGCCATGGATAACTATCCCTCTGGGTGCAGTGGCATCCACTATTGTCGGGGCCGTGCTTGCTTACCCGTTTGCCCGACTACGCACCGTCTACTACGCAATGGGCACCCTGTTTCTTGGGTACGTCATCATGAATCTCATCACTGCCGGGGGGAAAACCACTGGCATGAGCACTGGTCTGGGCGGCGTGGAGCAGCTCTTTACCAACCGCACCTATTACTACTACCTGGCGCTGGGATTGATGTTGGTGAGCATGCTCTGCATGTACCGTTTTGAGTTCAGCCGGATAGGCGTGAGAATGAAGGCCGTGGCTCAGTCCCATGAAGTAGCAGCCAGCGTTGGTATAGGCGAGAGGGGTAATCGCATCCTGGCCGTGGCTTTCGGCAGCTTCTTTGCGGGACTCATGGGGGCTGTCTATTGCCATTACCAGGGAGTGGCCTCGCCGAGCTCTTATGGTCTCGGTGCCACCCTGTGGATCATCATGTACGTGCTCGTAGGTGGCATCAACAGTTTCTGGGGACCTACCGTAGGGGTGGGGGCGCTGCTGGTGGTGCCGGAGTTCTTTTTCCGGGAATTAAAGGGAGATCTTCCCTATGTGACTGCAGCTATTCTCCTGATAATTGCTTTCACCATGCCGGAGGGCATCGTCGGATTGCTGCGTTTGATCAAGACCAAGATGTCTGCTCGTCTGCTTAGGAAAGGGGGGAGCCAATCAACGATGGGGGGAGAACGTATCGAACTTGACGGCGGCAGTTAGCTGCCAAAAGCGGGAAGTGCTCAAACCGGGTGGGAGGAACGAAAAATGAAAGAAAGCAAGCGGTTTCTGACATTGGCGGTGGTGCTGGTGGCGCTTGCTCTTGTCTTGGTGCTTGCCGCATGCGGCGAGAAAGAAGAGTCCACCACTACCACGGCAGCTCCATCGACGACGCAAACCACTGGGGCACCTAGCAGCGAAACAACGGTTCCTGCTAGCACTGAGACCACGACTGCGGGCCCGGTCGAGACTCTGAAGGTGGGAGCTGTCATGCAGCTCACAGACTGGTACTCCGCCGTGGACGCATCAGAAAAGGGCGACACGGAGATTGTCGCTCAGATGATTAACGAGCAGGGTGGGGTGCTCGCTGACGGGAAGAGGTACAACGTTCAGGTGGTCATCCAAGACGGCAAGAGCAGCGTGGATGGCAACACTGCGGCTGCAAACAAACTCGCTCTTGACGAAGGGGTCAAGTTTGCTATTGGACCAAGCGCCTTTTTCAACGCCGCTACCTCGCCCATCTTTGAACAAAACAAGATCTTGCACGTGGCTGGCTATAACACGTTGATGCCAGGTGAGCTGGATAGCACAACTCCTTATGGGTTCCTGGGAAGCTGCAATCCGGTTGGTCAGCAGAACATGAACCTTAAAGCTCTCAAACTTTGCTATCCGAATGTAAAGAACATCGTTCTTGGACTAACTGAGGAGGCGTCCACTCCCTATCTTTTGCCTCACTTGCAGAAATTGGCCGCCGACATGGGCTTCAACCTACTCGATACCGTTAAGTGGCCTAACAATCTCGAGGACTACAGTTCCATGTCGGCCAAGTTCAACTCGTACAAGGATGCCGACGCGTACTGGTTTGCCATCGGCCACCAGTTCATCTATTCGCCGATCGTGAAGGGGCTGCGGACCCTGGGCAACACTAAGCCAGTGGTCTTTACGGGCTACGCTCCCATGTACGTAGAGTTGATCGGTAAGGATGGAGCTACGAATGTGGTGGTTCCGGGTGTTGTTCCCAGCGACCCGCAGGGTACTCCACCGCTCATCCAGGAGGTCTACAAGCGCGGTGATCCCAGCCGGATTTGGTATGGGCTCATTCCAAACGCTCTATACATGCTTTGCCAGGTGATCAACAAGGCCGGCACTCTGGATGTGGACAAGGTAAAGGAAACCTGGGAGAGCATGGAAGTGATTCCGTCGCTTTATGGGGACGCCATTACTTGCGGCACCGAGCTTTATGGCCTACCAAGACATGCGATCGTGTACGAGTTCCCGGTGTACTTGATCGAAAATGCACAGTGGTCGTTCAAGGGCAAAGTAATGCCGGATCCAACGCCGTGAGCCTGGGATTCGAACGTTACGCGCCTAGGGGGCGGGGCGAGAGCCTGCGGCTCTCGCCCCGCAACAAGGTTACTTAGCGAGACGACTAGTTGGGGCAAAGTGCGCTTATGACTCTGGAGTAGACGGCGCTCATGACTCTGGCACTTCAAACGATCATCAGCATGGCGATCCTGGCCGCTGTGTACATCCTTATGGGGCTAGGCTTCGCTTTCATTCTGAACCTCCTGGGAATCTTCAACCTAGCCCATGGCTCAATTTTCATGCTCGGGGGTTACGTCTGCTACACGCTAATAAAGGGGGCGCATCTTAACAACTGGGTAGCCCTGCCCATCACGATAATTGTCTGCGGAGTCTTCGGGATTCTGGTGGAACGCTTCCTTTTTCGACCCTTCAAGGGAGAGTTCAATCGCACCACTATGGTTTGCATAGCTATCTCCACCATCCTGGTCACCACTTCCAATCTGCGGGCAGGGACTAAGCAACTGGCGATTCCACCCTTTATCCCCGGGACTACCGGCATCGGGCCTTTGCGTGTGCAGATGGACCAGCTCTTTGCCTTTGGCCTGGGGTTGGCGGTTCTGGCTTTGATCATGGTATTTGTCAAACGGTCCAAGTGGGGCGCGCAAATGCAAGCCATTACGCAGAACAGAGAAGGCGCCGCCCTGCAAGGAATTAGGTTTGGCCGCATCGCCGCTTCGGCCTGTGGAGTCGGGTTTGCTCTTGCCGGTTTGGCCGGTATCTTTATGGGCACTCTTTACTACCTCAGCCCCTTTATGGGGGATGCTGCACTGGTCAAAGTGCTCATGCTTGTCATCCTGGCCGGGCTAGGAAGTTTTGGGGGTATTTTTGTAGTTGGAGGCATCCTCGGGGCTATGTATGCCGGCCTGCCCGTGGTGCTACCCGGCGCCGTGGTTGACGCTACGGCATCTATCTTGGTGCTGGCTCTACTGTTGATTAAGCCTCAAGGCTTCTTTGGACATGAACTAACTGCCACCCCCACCTCAACTGGCCAGGAGGAGCTGGAGGGGATCCAAAGAGGCCAGCAAGCGGTGCTAGGACGCTCGGCGTGGACGAAATATGTCACTTTAGGGATCGTGCTTGTTCTGGTGGCGCTTCTGCCCGCGGTAATCAAGAGTGGATACTGGCTTCACATTCTGATTCAGGCATTCCTGTACACGGTTGTTGCCTCCAGCTTTCGGGCGATCTCCATTTCGGGCCAGTTCTCCATCGCTCACGCCGCATTTTTCGGCATAGGGGCGTTTGGCACTGCTCTACCCTCTCGTTGGCTGGGGTGGTCTCCCTGGGGAACGTTGATAATCGGGGGGATTGCTGCGGCGGTGCTAGGGGGTCTGCTTGCCTTTCCGTTTGCTCGGCTCCGGACGATCTACTACGCCATGGGCACCCTATTCTTGGGGGTGGTGATCATAAACCTTCTTGGCGCTGGAGGTAAGTGGACGGGGAGTTTTAGCGGACTTACCGGCCTTAAGCCGCTTTTTGGTTCAAGGCTGACCTACTACTACTTTATTCTGGCCTTCTTGATCTTGAGCTTGATAGCTCTTCGCCGTTTTGAATTCAGCCGTATCGGGGTGACATTGAGCGCCGTTGCTCAGTCTCATGAGGTGGCTTCGAGCGTGGGCATAAACGAGCGCCGTTATCGCATTTTGGCTGTGGTGTTTGGGTGCTTTTTTGCCGGTCTTGCCGGAGCTCTCTACGCTCACTACAACATGGCGGCTCCCACCACAAGCTTTGGTCTGGCAAACACGCTGTGGATCATCATGTATGTGCTTGTGGGGGGTATCAACAACTTCTGGGGTCCCTCGGTGGGGGTGCTAGTGTTGCTCATCTTGCCTGAATTCTTCCGTGACCTGAAGGGCTACTTGCCCTATGTCTCGGCGGTGATATTGCTGGTCATTGCCTTTACCCTGCCAGAGGGGCTTGCTTCTTTGCCTGGGCTCATCAAGCAAAAACTAATGGGCAAACCTCCGGCCGCAATGGCAGGCGGCCGATCTGGGCATAAGAGCTTGGCCCGCGAGAGCTTGTAAATCGAGTAACTGACAAGAGGCGCGAGTTGAACAAAGAGTACCTGCTACGGATAACAGCAGAGTTTTCGGAGACTTCTCCGACTAACTACCTTTCTGCTCCGGCTACGTCGGAAGAAGAGCAAGAGCGGGTGGCCAGTCGTCTTAACGAGCATAATTTCGCTCGCAACAACTACTACGGCCCCCCGGATGGCGGTGCCTCACTTGAGGCAGCCAAGACCGCTGAATATGTAGGTCTGCGGTTCTACTTGCCGCCAATTATCTCTGTTGGGCTCGCAAACGATCCTGCCTATCAAATGCTAAAGCAGCCAGACGTGGTGGGCCCGTATCACATGCTGCCTACAGACTGGCTGGCCACGGCAAAGACAGTGATATGTCTCTTCTTGCCTTTCACTGAGCGGGTTATAAAGTCCAATACCGTGGACCCCGTGGAGCCCTCCTGGGAGTGGTTGTTTGCGCGGGTGGACGGGCAACAACATTTGTTAGCTACGGCTGCGTTAGTAAGGGATGCTTTGATTGCAGAGGGCTATCGTGCCGTGGTGCCCCAGATTGATGACCGCTATGTCATGCGGGTTTCACCAGCGGAGGCACATCTTCCTATCCCGACGTTTTCCAGCAATTGGTCCGAGAGGCACGTCGCCTTCATTGCTGGCCTTGGTACTTTTGGTCTTTCGACGAACTTCATATCGAAACGAGGAACATGTGGCCGGCTGATAAGTGTGGTTACGGATTGGGAAACAGAGCCCGATCAGAAAGACTACGAGGACATGTACGACTACTGCTCCAAGTGCCGGGCCTGCTACGACGCTTGTCCTGCATCTGCTTACTGTGAAAGCGGCAAAGATGTGCTTAAGTGCTCAACTTTTCTCCGCGAGAACTGTGCCAAGTACGCGCCGCGTTATGGCTGCGGCAAGTGTCAGGCCGGTCTTCCTTGCGAGAGCAGAAGTTTTGGGGGATAAGGCGGCAATTGTGCGCAAAGGAGCTGGGGCCCAAGAGACAGGAGGAGAGGTTGGCGATGCTACTTGAAGTGAGAGGCCTCACGAAAAAGTTTGGCGGTCTAATAGCGGTTAATGACTTTGATATTGATGTGGCAGAGGGCGAAATAGTGGGCCTGATCGGTCCGAACGGAGCTGGTAAATCCACCGTTTTTAACTTGATTACGGGGGTGCTTAAACCTACTTCCGGAAGGGTGCTGTTCGACGGCAAGGACATAACTGGCAAGTCGCCCGACAAAGTAGCCGCGTTGGGAATTGGCAGAACTTTCCAGCTCAATCCTCTCTTTCCCGACTTTACAGTTCTTGAGAACGTCACCGCCTCGTTCCACCTGCATCCCTACTCCAATCTTTTCCAAGTCTTCTTTAACACCAAGACCTATCGCCGCAATGAAGCCTTCATTCGCGAAAAGGCTTACGAGATTTTAGAAATTGTCGGACTTTCCGAAGTGGCGCACGAGTTGGCCAAGAATCTGCCCCATGGTCACCAAAAGATGCTCGGGGTAGCTCGGGCGCTCGCAACTAGGCCTCGCCTGCTTCTGCTGGATGAGCCGCTTGCCGGGATGAACCCTTCTGAGATTGCGCGCAGCCTGGAGACTATACGCGGTATGCGGGATAACGGAATAACCGTGCTCATAGTGGAGCACAACATGCAGATTCTCAAGCTGTGCGATCGTGTGGTGGTGATCTCCTTCGGCAAGAAGATTTGCGAGGGTACTCCTGCCGAGGTCAGGGCCAACCGCGAGGTTATTGCGGCTTATCTGGGCAGTGCAGAGGTGGCTTGAATTACCGTACCAAGCGGCTTGAAGAATTGCGACAAGCCGACCCAGTGAGCGGGGCATAGGAGGCTGGGCTGTGGAATATAGGCGGCTGGGGAGATCAGGGCTTAACGTGTCGGTGATCTCTCTGGGCACTCTCTGGTTTGGCTCCAAGGTTGACGAACGCACAGCCAGGGAGATTATCTCAAGGGCGCTTGACGCGGGTGTCAATTGCATAGACACGGCTGACATCTACGGCAAGGACCGTTGGGATACTCCTTGCCGAGGTCCGGCCGAAGAAATAGTCGGCCGAGCTATTCGCGGGCGCCGTGAGAACATTGTGCTTGCGACTAAGGTAGCGGCCATAACTGGATCTGGACCCAACGACAAGGGTCTCAGCCGTAAGCACATCATGCAGGGGATCCACGAGAGCCTAAAGCGCCTACAGACTGACTACATCGACATCTATTATCTGCACGAGCCCGACTACACCACTCCCCTCGAGGAATCTCTAGAGGCTCTGGACGACTTGGTGCGTCAGGGGAAGGTCTTGTACGTGGGGCTCTCTAACTACTACGCCTGGCAAGTTTGTAAAGCCCTGTGGTTAGCCGACAAGAAAGGCTTGGCGTCGGTGAGTTGTGTGCAGATTGTGTACAACTTGCTGGCCCGGGAGGCCGAAATCGAGCTTCTCCGTCTGTGCGAAGAAGAAGGCGTGGGGGTAAATGTCTGGGGCGCGCTGGCAGGCGGCATGCTGGCCGGGCGGTATCTTGATTACGAACCAACCAAGCCGCCTCCGCCCGGGGTTAGACCCTATCCGTCCACGTGGACACCCGAGTACTTCGAGGCCACGAGAAAGCTGAAGGAGATAGCGGGCCCAAGAAGTCTTTCTGAGTTTTCTCTCGCCTGGCTCCTTCGCCAGCCGCAGGTGACCTCCATTGTATGCGGGGTTTCATCTGTCGAACAACTTGAACAGAATCTCCGCTGCCTTAGTGTGGATATTACCGCCGAAGATCTCGAAGCTTGCGATCGCGTCTGGCGTGAGCTAAGGCCGCTTCCGGCGATGTTTTATGCCAGGGGTTACGGAATTAGCTTTGACTAAACGTGAATCGACTAACAGAACAGGGGTAAGGCATGGGCGAAACTTTCTGTGCTGTTGTCTCAGGGTCCACGCCTTTGCCACAGAGCTGGGCGTGCTTTAAGGAGGCTGCTCGTGTGGGGAGATAGCGCCTCTTTTGCTGACCATCCGGGGCTAAAGCGGGCTCTTGAGCTCGGTCCCGAAGGGGTGTTGGTTGAGCTTGGCAGACACGCACTACATGACCCTAGTCGCCCTGGGAAGTCCATTGCGGAGTTGTGGTGGTCGGTTAGAAAACAAGCGGATAAGCCCAAGTATTCCGTGTTGCGGGCGTTTGATGCCGATCCTTGGTCTCGGAGGGCCCAAGTTCTTTGGGAAAATCACCCCCATTTACTCTTGGAAGGTTTTCTCGTCGCTTCGTACGCTCTGGGGGCAACGCGCGGGTTTGTCTGTGTAGACGACAAAAACGCGCAGCGCGCAGAGTTTGTTCGCGCAGCTGTCGCGGGTGCCGCCGGTCAAGGTTTCCTGCGGGCCGGCTGGAGCGATGGTGAGGCCTTTGAGGTTGTCGTAAGAGAGGTGCCCCAGCTTCTTGTGTTGGGCGAGGATACGGCTTTGGCACGAGTTCTGGAGGACAGGCAGGCACTTCCGTACGTCAGAACTGCGGGAGAAATGTGGCTTGGGCTTCTTGGCGGGGTTGGTGTGATCGTTGAGGCCGAAACGGCAGTCTGTGTCGCGCGGGTGTTAAGACAGGAGGCCAGTGCCGCACAGACTGCGATCTGCACGGTATGGGACGAAGACAAGCTTATGGGCACCCTTGAGGTTTCTGGCGGCGTCTCTGTCGCCGAAGTCGCAGAGCAGGCTGGCCAGTTTGCTTGCGCGGGAGACTCCGACGCGGACTGGAGGGCTGGGATTCAAGCTGTCCAGATTGGCGGTTCCACTGGTCCTCTGTTGTCGCCAGGGGAGCTTGCTCTTTCGGTCGACGCTGCGCTGGCGAAACAAGAGCGCCTCGGCGGCTCATGCACCTTACGGATTTTCCGTTCGGGCTGCCCAGTCAAACGAGCGTTAAAGCTGATGTCTTACCTTCAATCCCAGTCTTGCGGCCAATGTGTCTTTTGCCGCGAGGGACTGTTTCAGATTGTTCGGATACTTAAGGCGCTTGTCGAGGGAAGCGCGCAGGGCAAAGACTTGGAATTGCTCCAGACCCTGGGCGAGAGCATGATTGGGAGCAACATTTGTAGAGTGGGTGACCAAGCTCCCGCGCCCTTACTCTCAAGCCTGCAACTTTTCTTTGCTGATTTTGAAGCGCATGCCGAAGGCAAAACTTGTCCCTACGTGAGCGCAGAACTCAGGTAAGTGAAGCAAGGAAAGATTAACCGAGACCAAACCATGACAGAAAACACCAGGGTTAAGTTTTGGATTGACGACAAAGAAGTTGAGGCGCCGCTAGGCGCCACCATCTTACAGGCCGCTCTTGATGCTGGCATCTACATTCCTCACCTATGTCATCATCCCGATCTTCCCCCGGGAGGCGTGTGCCGTCTTTGTGTGGTTGAGATAGAGGGGGAGGAGCGTCCGGTCTGTGCATGCCTCACTCCTGTAGGCGAGGGGATGGTGGTGAGGACGCAGTCGGAGCAGGTTTCGCGCCTGCGTCGGCTGGCCATTGACTTGATCCTTGCTGCGCACCCGGTTGACTGCGGCACCTGCCAGAAATATCTAAATTGTGAGCTTCAGTCTCTCAAGCAATACTTGGGGGTGGAAGATCCCATAGTGCCTCGTAGAGGAAAACTTCTTCCGGTCAACAAGAGCAACCCCCTTTTCTTCCATGACCCCAATAAGTGCGTGCTCTGCGGACGCTGTGTACGCGCGTGCTGGGATCTGCGCGAAGTCGGGGTGCTACGGTATCTCGAGAAAAACGAAGAGTTCTACGTTTATACGCCGGATGAGCTTCCTCTGGCAGAAGCGGGGTGCCGCTTCTGTGGGGCCTGCGCTGAGGTTTGTCCGACCGGCGCCATCCAAGACAAAGAGGAGGAGCTGGCCAAGGCCAAGAACCGCCGGGCTGCTCTTGTTCCCTGCCGTGGAAGCTGTCCCGGTGAGATTGACGTGCCTCGCTACCTGCGCTTTATACGCCAGGGAAATTACTGGGCGGCTGCTGCTGTGGTCCGGGAGAAAGTGCCTTTTCCGCTCGTGCTTGGCTTTGTTTGCGATCACCCGTGCGAGGCCGTATGCCGCCGTCGAGCCGTCAACGAGGCCATTGCGATCCGGGAGCTTAAGAGATTTGTAGCCGAGCGTGACAGCGGCGAGTGGAAGGCCAAGGTGGCAGTGGGGGAGCCCACAGGGAAGCGGGTTGCGGTTGTGGGATCGGGGCCGGCAGGGCTGACGGCCGCCTACTTCCTTAGACTCAAGGGCCACGAGGTCACGGTTTTTGAGGCTATGCCCGAGCCGGGGGGCATGCTGCGATACGGCATTCCGAGTTACCGTCTACCGGGATGGGCCCTTGACCAGGACCTTGAGGAGATCCGGCGATTAGGTGTCCAGATTCAGACGCAGGTGAGGGTGGACTCGGCTGAGGAGCTCCTCACTCATGGTTACGACGCTGTTCTTGTAGCTGTGGGTGCCCAGAGAGGGATAAGGCTGCCACTTCCTGGCTCCGACGGCGAGGGCGTGTTAGTGGGCCTGGAGTTTCTGAAGAAAGTAAATGCGGGGGAGGCTGTCACTGTAGGTCGCAGGGTGATGGTGCTTGGCGGGGGTAATGTGGCCTTTGATTGTGCTCGCGTGGCAAGACGCCTAGGGGCTGACGAGGTCTATCTGGCATGCCTTGAGTGCCGGGAAAAGATGCCTGCCAGCGAGGACGAAATTCGCCAGGGACAAGACGAAGGGATTGTTCTCATGCCGGCCAGGACCGCCACCCGGCTGCTAAGGAGTAATGGGGTTTTGGTGGGCGTGGAGCTTCTTGCGGTGGAAGACTTTCACTTTGAAGAAGACGGCTCGGTAGAGCTAGAAACGGTGTACGGTTCGGAAGAAGTAGTGGAGGTCGAAACCGTCATTTACGCCGTAGGACAGGCAGTTGAGTTGCCTGAGTCATTCGGAATCGAGCGCACCGAGCGCGGCTTAGTTGCCATTGACGAGTACAGCTTGTCTACCAGTCAAGAAGGGGTGTTTGCTGCAGGCGACGCGGTTACCGGCACGACGTCGGTGGTGAAGGCGGCTGCTTCGGGTAGGAGGGCTGCTCGGGCTATAGATCTTTATTTAGAGGGAAGTGGAGAACTCGAGCGTAAACTTGCTCCCCCGCAAGCGCAGGCAAAGTGCCTGGGACCTCGTCCGGGCTTTGCTTATCTGCCTCGGGTAGCGGAGAAATCCTTACCTCCCGAGCAGCGGGTGACTGGTTTCTGTGCTGTGGTTGAGGGGCTAAACGAAGAGGAAGCTCTCTACGAGGCTGACCGTTGTCTTGAGTGCGACCTTCGGCTGAATATCACCCCGATCAAGTTTTGGGGCTCCTACTAGGTCGGCCGGGGTAGGTATCGGCGAATCGGTGAGAAGGGAGGAGCGATCAATGAACGAGTGGAACATGCAAGTGGATGCAGTGGTGGTAGGTTCAGGAGCTACCGGGCTTACTGCGGCTTTGACCTTAGCCGAGGGAGGGGCCAAGGTTGTCTTGTTCGAGAAGCAGCGTTCGCTGGGGGGCACGTCCAACTTCTTTCAAGGAACATTTGCAGTGGAAAGCGAAATGCAGCGGGTGCGCTTTATCGAATACTCCCGGGACGAGGCGTTTAAAAACATCATGGAGTACAGCCATTGGCGAGCTGATCCCCGTGTAGTTAGAGCAATTGTCAACGAGTCGGCTGAAACAATCGCCTGGCTACAGCAGCAGGGAGTGGAGTTTACTGATGCCACCATCAACATGCCCGAGTCTCCTCGCACCTACCATGTGATCAAGGGCAGAGGCGAAGCGGTAGTCAAAGCGCTTGTAACCCAGGCCAAGGCCAAAGGGGTGGATATCCGGACTGAAACTCCGGTGGTTCGTATTCTCAAAGAAGGGGGCAAGATTGCCGGAGTGGTTGCTGAAGCAGACGGCGAAGAACTGCGGGTGGCCGCCAAAGTCGTGGTGCTGGGGACCGGCGGCTTTATCAATAACAAGGAGTGGGTGAAGAAGTACGCGGGTTTTGACTTGGACGTGAACTTGATCCCGGTGGGTAACACAGGTAAGACCGGCGATGGCATCCGCATGGCCTGGGAAGTGGGGGCTGCCGAGGAAGGAGTAAGTGTGCTTGAGCTTTACCGGGTGGCTCCGGTAGGGCCTGACTTTGCTATGGGTTGCGATTTGGAAATTGCTGGCGGACAGCCCGACCTTTGGGTCGACGCTCGCGGCGTGAGATTCTGCGACGAGAGCATCGGGTTTTGGGACACTCATGTGGGCAATGCCAACGCGCGCTACGCCAAAGACGGCTACACGTTTAGTCTTCTGGATGACTCTATCCTTGAGCGTATGCTCAAAGAGGGCATAACCAACAACGTCGGTATCGAGTTCTTACCAGGGTACAAGCCGGTAAACGTCTACAAGGAGATTGAAGCGGCTGTGTCTCGCGGCAGCCAGGACGTGTTGGTAGCCGACTCTCTGCCAGGGCTCGCGGAGAAGATGGGGGTTGAGCCGCATCAACTTGAAGATACGGTTGCCGAGTATAACCGCTTCTGTGCCCAGGGCTACGATGAGCTGTTTGCCAAGCCGCGCAAGTTCCTGCGGCCTTACGTGGGCCCGCGCTACTACGCGATCCGTGCGCGCACTGTGTGTCTCGGGACGATGGGCGGCATCAAAGTGAACGGCAAGATGGAGGTGGTGGACAAGAAGTTCCAGGTGATTCCCGGTCTTTACGCAGGGGGATTTGATGCCGGAGGCATGTACGGTGACAGCTACCCCATAAAGGTAGCTTCCGGTCTGGCGTCGGCTTTTGCTCTTAACTCTGGCCGTATAGCGGGGAAAAGCGCCTTGTCTTACTTGGCCAGCCAGGGATAGGTTGGGCCAATGGGGCCTGGCTGATTGTCTGGTTGCGGGCTCGCCGTTTGCGTGGTCGTGGCCTAGCTGTAAAGCCAGTTGTGGCTTTAGGCACTCGGGTTGGTGGGCACCCGGGCTAGTGCTGTGGGCCTGGGAAAGGGTGTGCGCGGGCTTGACACTCGTTGAGGGCTGATTTTAAATAGACCAACAAAGAGCGCAACATTGTTCCGTCTACTAAACAGTCTCGGTTAGACCGACTGTCGCTTGGGGTAACGAAAGGGGACGAGTATGAGTACTGAGACCTCGACAACTCCTGCGGCTGTCACTGGACGGATCAGTCCTGAGGCCGCTCAGGAGATACGTTCCGTAACCGTTATGACTGAGAGGCTTCGCAAGCTCAAACAGGAGTGGCAAGAGGCGGAGCCCCAGGTCTACGTAGACGACACACTGCTTTTTACAGAGTCCTGGAAAGAAACAGAAGGTCTGCCTATTGATCTGCGGTGGGCCAAGGCGTTTGAGAAACGCATGGAGAATTGCCCCATTGTGATCCGGGATGGGGAGCTAATCGTCGGCTCTCATACCAAATTTATCCGCGGAAACAACCTTCTCTGTGCCATGAAGCCCCGAGAGATTCTGGCCATGTGCGAATCGGGGCGCTTTGATCGCAAGACGAGCGATATTGCTTCGACCAAGATAGACCCCGAAGACCTGCGGAAGCTCAAAGAGGACGCCGAGTACTGGGTCCAGCATATGGACAAAGTCAACTACGTAAACGAAATGCTGCGGCTGGAGCTCGGCGAGAGTTACTTTGACCTGCTTTTTGAGCGCGGCCTGGTCTTTGAGGGGCGTGCGGCGCGGATGGAGCCTGACCGGGGATTGTTCCGCGGCTGGGCTGCCTTCGGCGGCGGGGTTGGCCAACCCACCGCTAAGGTCATTCACCATGGGTTGGAGTACGTGATGGGTCTTGCGCAGGCGGAGCTGGACAAGATGACTGCCGAGGGCGCCAAGATGCCAGGTTCGGCTGCCAACGCCATGCGCAAGTACTACCTCCTTAAGTCGCTGATCATCGAATGCCAAGCCGTCATCACGTTCGCCCGGCGGCATGCGGCTCTAGCGCGCGAACTGGCCGCGAAGGAGCAGGACCCTGTACGTAAAGCTGAGCTTGAAAAGATAGCCGACGTGTGCGACTGGGTGCCGGCCAAGCCGCCGCGCGACTATTGGGAGGCTTTGCAGTCTCTGCGCTTCTTGCACTTGGCCTTCTGGAAGGAAAGCCCGGAGAGACCGGAGGTTCCCATTGGCCGCATTGACCAGGTTCTTTATCCGCATTACAAGCAAGACCTGGAGAAAGGTACTCTCACCCGCCAGCAGGCGGCCGAATTGCTGGGATGCTTCTGGCTCAAGACTCGAGAAACTGAGAACCTGGTTACCATTAAGCGTGAGCATAGAGCTGCTCCGGGGACACTGTTGCCGAACGTGACTCTCTGCGGCCGGGATGCACAGGGGCGCGACCTCACCAATGAGGTGTCGTGGCTGGTGCTCGAAGTGATGCGGCAGACCAGGCTCTCAGAGCCTGCCGTCTATGTGCGTTGGCACGAGGATATGGATGAGCAGTTCATCCTACATGCTCTTGAGTGCAACCGGGACTTCGGTGGCGGCAACCCAGCCTTTCTCAACGATGCCCTCGGAACTCAGCGCTACCTGGATAGGGGCGTTCCTATTGAGGACGCCTGCGACTGGAACGCCAGCGGATGCCTGGGCTATCACCTTGAGTGCGGGGAGCACATGGCGGGTTCCTTTAACCTGAACCAAGCCAAGATTTTCGAGCTTACGCTGCATGACGGTTTTGACCCCCGTACTGGGAAACAGCTGGGTCTCCATACCGGCGATCCAAGAACCTTTACTAGCATCGACCAACTTTATGAAGCCTTCTTTAAGCAGGTGGATTACTTCGCAGAGATCCTGCGCAAGCACTACTTCGTGTGGTGGAGTGCAGAGATCGCCTATGGTCCCATGAGCGGTCTCCGGGCGGCGATGTTGTACGAGGACTGTATACCAGCTGGCCTTTGCTCCCGCGAAGGGGCTGCCCGATACCCGGTATGTCGAGCCTCCTGGGTGGGGGACAGAGGCATAACCGACATTGCCGACTGTATCGCGGCGATCAAGTATCTGGTTTATGACCAGAAGAAGATCACTATGGATCAACTTCTTTCGGCTATCGATGCCAACTGGCAAGGCTACGAGGACATCCGGCAGATGTGCCTGGCTGCTCCCAAGTACGGGAATGATGACGACTATGTAGACGAGATCTACAACTACGTGAGCCAGCGTACTCAGGAGATTCTTACCAGCCGGCCAGATCCATTTACGGGCGAGACGCCTTTCTTGTTCAAAGGAGCAGCGGCTGGCCATGTCACGTTTGGGCAAGCGGTGGGGGCGCTGCCCAACGGGCGGTATGCTTACACTCCTCTTTATGACGGCGGTAGCTCGCCGATGCCAGGGGCTGACGTCCATGGTCCAACGGCTGTCATCAACTCGGCTACCAAATGGCAGCATGCTTATCGGACGGTAGGACTTGCCCACAACATGAAGTTCTCAAAGTCGGTGCTTAACACTCCCGAGAAGCTAAGCAAGGT
Source organism: Thermoleophilia bacterium (assembly GCA_026415615.1). Taxonomy (GTDB): domain Bacteria; phylum Actinomycetota; class Thermoleophilia; order RBG-16-64-13; family RBG-16-64-13; genus JAOAGT01. The sequence goes on from JAOAGT010000001.1 coordinate 549,797, forward strand.
GGCGGCTCTGATTAAGACCTTCATGAAGAGGGGTGGATGGCACATTCAATTCAATGTGCAGAGTCAGGAGGAGCTGATTGAGGCTCGCAAGCATCCCGAGCTGCACAAAGATCTGCTGGTGCGGGTTGCGGGTTACAGCGCCTACTTTGTGGATCTCCCGCCGGAACTGCAGGATGAGATTATTCAGCGGACCGTCCATGAAGTGGCCTGACAAGACAGATGGGTGGTGGGGGCGTCGCCGCCTCGCGGCGACGCCCCCGACCTGCTAGTACACGGTTCGGTGAGTGAGTGCCAGTCACGACGCTAAGAGAGGGGCGATGGGAGAAGAGTATTTGGGAACGGTCATCACCGGCACGGTGGGGGTTGATGCTCACGTAATCGGCACCAAGATCATCTCCCGGGCTTTGCGTGATGCGGGTTTTAAGGTGGTGGAACTTGGGGCACAGACCCCACCCGAGGAATTCATCAAGGCCGCTCAGGAGACAGACGCCGACGCTATGCTCATCAGCTCGCTCTACGGGATGGCGGAACTAGATTTGCAAGGTTTCCGGGAGAAGTGCACTGAGGCTGGGCTAGGCGACATCATCCTCTACCTCGGGGGCATCTTGGGCGTATCACGCCGCAACTTCCCTGAGGACGAAGCCAAGTTCAAGGCTATGGGATTTGACCGCGTCTACCCGCCCGATTGTGACATTAAGGCCGCCATCGAGGACCTAAAGCGCGACCTAGAGGAGCGGCGGGCTCGGCGCAGCAACCAGAGCGACAAGAGCTAAAGTCCCAGGTTACTACCGTGGGCAGCGTGCGACTTTTTGTCGACTTTGGCAGCACTTTCACTAAACTGGTGGCCTTTGATCTGGAGGCCGGGGAACTACTTGGCCGTGTGCAGGTTCCGTCTACGGTAGACACTGACATTACGGTAGGGCTGGAGCAGGCTTTCTACCTCCTCGCCGAAACAGTGCACTTTGGCGAAGAGGAGCGCAGGCAGACGTTAGCCTGCAGCAGCGCAGCTGGTGGACTGCGTGTGGTGTGTGTGGGACTGGTACCCGAATACACCACCGAGGCTGGGCGAAGGGCTGCCCTGGGGGCCGGAGCGAAGATTGTCGGATCCTATTCCTACGAACTGTCCGAGTCAGAACTCAGAGAAATCGAAGAGCTGGCGCCCGATATTGTCCTCTTAACGGGCGGTACTGACGGGGGAAACAAGAAGGTTATTATTCACAATGCTTCTATGCTGGCCCGTACAAGTGCGCGGGTGCCTAACATTGTAGTGGCGGGCAACAAGTCGGCATACGATGAGGTTGACCGCCTTCTGCGCGACACCGGCAAAAACATCATTTACACCAAGAACGTCATGCCCGAGATTGGGGTACTAGACGTTGATGCGGCCAATCACACGATTCGGGATCTGTTTATAGCCCGCATTACTGAGGCCAAAGGAATCAGCAAAGTCAAACGGATGATTGCCGACGTCATTATGCCCACTCCTGCTGCTGTGCTGGAGGCTGCCAAGCTCTTGGCGGACGGTCTTCCGGGAGAGCCAGGCCTGGGAGAGCTGCTCATGGTGGACGTGGGAGGAGCCACCACCGATGTGTACTCCATCGCCAGAGGTACTCCGGCTAGCGGTTCTGTTCGCTACGTGGGCCTGCCCGAGCCGTATGCTAAGCGGACTGTAGAAGGTGATCTTGGGCTTTACCACAATCTCGATACGCTAAAGGAAGTTGCCCGCGAGGAGCAGCTTCCGGAATGGTTTGATGAAGTGGTACAAAGGATGGAGGAAGGTCGGAGCGTGCCTTCCGATCCCATGGAGCAGGAATGCCATGTTCTGCTTGCTCGAGCGGCGGTGCGGGCGGCGGTCAATCGGCACGTGGGTCAACTAAAGCCTGTCTTTACCCCTGACGGCGAGGTGTGGCTTCAGCGGGGCAAAGACCTCACCCAGGTCAAGTGGGTGGTTGGAGCCGGAGGGCCGGTGTCCTTTTCTTCCGATCCCGCTCGGGTGCTTGAAGGTGCTGTCTATGAGGCCGAGCTGCCCCTCCTGCTTAAGCCTAAGAATCCCCGCTTTCTTTTGGATGAGCACTACATCTTCTTTGCCCTGGGATTGCTGGCCCAGAGCGAACCACACAAAGCTCTTGAGCTCATGCGGAAGTATGCGACGCCGGTGGGCACAGCGTAAAAAGGGGGACAAATGAGCGATTCCAAATATGGCAAATACATCATCACCGAGGATCTCATGCCACCTATGCCCGAGGCCATGGTTAAGGCCATGGAAGATCAGGCAAGAGAAGGCAAGATACTGGATAGGACGCTTCTACTTGGGATCACCAGCTCCATCATTCCCGAGTGCCCGCTGTTTGTGGGGTGCGAAATCTTGTGGGGGCTCCCCGGTGGTAAACCGGTGGACATTGAGATTGCCCACACGCACGATTTTGACGAAGTCATAGGGTTTGTGGGAACGAACCGAAACTATCCGCGTGAGCTTGGGGGAGAAATTGAGATTCTAATCGGCGGGGAGCGTCACACGCTTACGAAGACCTGTCTTATCTTCATTCCCAGGGGAGTAACTCACTGTCCCGTTACGCTCAAGAGGATCGACACGCCTATTGTGATGTTCGAGGCTTGCAACGATCCAAATTACAGGAAGAATTTCGCGGAAGGGCAAGCTTAAGGAAGTGGTGAGGAGGCGGCAATGGCGATGACCTATGACGAGATAGCGGCCTGGGTGGAGGAGTATTTTGCTGCCTTCAATGCCTACGGGCAGAATCCAGATACCATCCACAGGATGGATGACTATTTTTGCAAAGACTTCGTGTTTAATCCTTACATAGCTCACGTGGGTAAGGTTTACAACCGGGACGACTGGTATAGAGTCTTGACATCACACCCATCCGGTATAGAGAGGCTGACCCCAGAAGATGTAGTGATCGATGAGCGCCGCCAAACTTTTGTTGCTCAAATCAAGGCCGAGATCATTGATAAGGACACCAAGGAGGTTTTGGTAACCAAGCGATACATGGCCCGTTATCCCCTGGTTGAAGAAGACGGCAAGATGAAGATCAAGAGACTCGATTTCTTCTGGGAAGTTCTCCCTGCGGGGGCCATGGAGATAGACGACGTGTTTGAGCGCGACTGGAAGAAGGGTCTAAGGCCGTAACGAGGAGAGGGCACGATGGCCGCAAAGCCGACATACGAAGATCTCGTGCGTTGGATGCACGACTACTTTGCCACTTACAACCAATACGCGCAAAACCCAGATACCGTTCACCGAATGGACGAATTCTTTGCCCCAGACTTTGTTTTTGTTCCTTACGTCTACTTGTTCGGCGGCAAAGATAACCCCATTAGGGGCAGGGAGGCCTTTTACGCTCTGCTCACGGGGCACCCGACGGACTACGAGCAATTCAAAGTGAAGCAGGTTGCTGTAGATGAGCGACAGATGGTGGCGGTGGCTTTTCTTGAAGCCTCGATTTATGAGACTGCCACCAACGCACTCAAAGTACAAAAAGATTACCTGGCCTGGTACGAGCTTGAACTTGACGCAGACGGCAAGCCCAAAATCAAGACCGTGCGCTTCTTCTGGGAGGCAACTCCTCCGGAGGTGGACGCCAAGTACGCAGTTCCTCCGGAAATTGTGCGAGAAAGCTAGACGATAAGTGCAAACAAGAGCGGAAGGAAGGCAGGCGGTGGGCAACGATTCCAAGTACGAAAAGTTGTTTGAGCCGGGGCGTATTGGGCCCGTCACCACGCGAAATCGCATCCTAAAGACGGGTGCGGGCCTACTCATGTGTCACGAGGACGATGTGCATATGCGCCCGGAGATGTTGGCGCTTTACGAGGCTATAGCTCGCGGCGGCGTGGGGCTGATCATCGTAGAGTCGCCGACAATTGACTACCCGGCGGGTGTCCGCTGGCGCAATCGTTACCGCATTGATGATGACCGCTACATCGAGGGGCTGAAAGAGCTGGTGGATGTGATCCACAAGCACGGCTGTCCTACCTTCATGCAGATGAACCACGACGGGCCTTGGCAGGCTCGCCTGGGTATCGATCCAAATCCGCCTTTTGCGGGCCCGCCCATTGCAGCCTCCCCCGTTTGGGTTGAGGCGGAGGCCGACTTTCACAACGAAAAGCCTCGTGCTCTAACCATTCCCGAGATCGAAGATTTGGTAGATAAGTTTGCGGCCGCGGCCGAGCGGGCCAAAAAGGCTGGGTTTGACGGGGTGGACGTAAACGCCGCAAGTAGCCACCTGCTGCACAATTTCCTTTCGCCGTTCTGGAACCGGCGGGAGGACATCTATGGCGGCAGCCCCGAAAATCGGGCTCGTTTTGCCTGTCAGGTGATTTCCGAGATTAAGCGGCGCTGCGGTAGCGACTTTGCCTGCACCATCATCATCAACGGCCTGGAAACTGGCAAAGCTGTAGGAATTGATGACAACCTATGCCTGACCCCGGAAATTGCCCGCGAACAGGCCAAGTATCTGGAAAAGGCTGGGGCAGACGCAGTGATGGTTCGTAGTCACTGGATCGGCTACCACGTGCCCTCTTACCTTACAGACCTGCTGTTCTACCCGGACCCACCAGTGCCAGTAGATCAATTTCCCAGCGGCTATTACGCCAAGGAAAAGGGAGTAGCGGCCAATATGCTGTTGGCGGCCGAAATGAAGAAGACCCTTTCCATACCGGTTACGGTGGTCGGTAGGCTTGACGCTGACAAAGCCGAGATGATTCTGCAAAAGGGCATGGCTGATTTCATCGGCATGAACCGGCGCCTACAGGCTGACCCCGAATATCCCAACAAAGTGCGCGAAGGCCGCTTTGACGACATTGCCCCGTGCACAGCCTGCGGCAACTGTTTAGGAACAAAGAAGTGCCGCATCAACGGGTTGTTTGGCACCCCATACAACACCATCGAGAAGGCTCCCAAGAAGAAAAAGGTGCTCGTTCTCGGCGGGGGCCCGGGTGGTATGGAAGCAGCGCGGGTCTCGGCCATCCGCGGCCACGACGTGACCTTGTACGAGAAAGAGCCCAAGGTGGGAGGCCTACTGCCGGTGGCCGCTATGGTCAAGGGACCCCACCCGGAGGACCTAACTTTGATTATCAACTACCTTCGCGGCCAGCTGCGCAAACTGGGCGTCAAGGTGGTGCGGGGCACAGAGGCAGATCTAGCTGTAGTTGAGCGACTTAAGCCCGATGTAGTCTTTGTGGCTAACGGAGCTAAGCCCACTATCCCACAAATCAAGGGTCTTGATCGTCCCAATGTGGTTAACGGAGCTGACCTCCACAAGCTGCTTAAGCGTCTGCTTCGTTTCTTTGGTCCCTACACCCTGCGTGCTCTCACCAAGCTTTGGATGCCGCTAGGCAAGAAGGTGGTAGTGATCGGGGGAGCTATCCAAGGCTGTGAGCTTGCTGAGTTCCTGGTTAAGCGAGGCCGCCAGGTGACCATTGTGGACACCGCGGAGATGCTCGGCGACGGAATGATCGACGCCTTCCTTGGCAATCTGATGCTCTGGTTTAAGAAGAAGGGTGTGGAGCTGATCCCCGGGGTGCGGGAGTACGTTGAGATTACTGACAAGGGACTCACGATTGTCACCAAGGACGGCGAGACCAAAACCATCGAAGCAGACACCATCGTTACTTCTCTGCCGCTTAGTCCCAACTTGGATCTCGCCGAACAGGTGAAAAAGAAAGTGCCAGAAGTTTACGTGATTGGAGACTGCGGAGAACCGGGTCTTATCCGCGAAGCCATTGGGACGGCGTGTCGCACCGCGCGCGAGGTATAAGAAAGGAAGGGCGAAACCATGGGTAAAGTCCGCTACGGCTACATGGGTCGTCTACTTTTCGTGGACTTAAGCACCGGGGCTATCCACGAAGAGGAGCTTCAAGAAGAAACTGCCCGGCAGTTCGTGGGTGGTTATGGCATTGGGGCGCGCGTACTCATGGAGCGCATGAGACCGGGGGTTGATCCTCTAGGGCCGGAGAATATTTTCGGGATCGGCACCGGTCCGCTCACGCTCTCAGGTGTCTACTCGGCTTGTCGTTTTACTACCATGGGCAAGTCCCCGCTCACCGGGTACTGGGGAGACGCCAACTGCGGGGGCAACTTTGCTGACGCCTTTAAGGGGTCGGGTTTTGATCTTGCTTTTTTCATGGGAAAGGCTGAGCACCCGGTTTATGTTCTTATTCGGGACGGGCGGGTGGAAATCAAGGACGCCCGGCACCTATGGGGCAAGGACACTGCCACTACAGAGGAGCTGATCCGCGAGGAGAACAACGATCCCGATCTAAAGGTGGCCACAATAGGGCCTGCAGGAGAGCGGTTGTCTCGCATCTCGGCTGTGATTAACGATCGGGGACGGGCAGCTGCTCGCTCGGGCCTTGGGGCTGTGATGGGTTCAAAGAACCTAAAAGCTGTGGCGTGTAGGGGCAGCATGAAGCCCGAAATCTTCGACCGCGAGACTATTCGGGCAAAAATGAGACAGATGATGAAAGAAACGCGCGAGAATCCCTCGGGCATGTTTTTCTCGCTGTCTCATACCGGCACGCCTGGCGCCATGGTTCCGCACATGACCGATCACGACGTGCCCATTAAAAACTGGGCAGGCAACACGGAGGAAGACTTTCCCGAGCCCAAGTGGAGTCTTGTGGGCTGGGATGGCATGGCCAAGTACGTCAAGAAAAAGTACGCGTGCAGTGGATGTCCCATAGCTTGCGGTTCTCTTATAGACATGGACCACGGGAAGTGGAGCGTCCGCGACGCTCACAAGCCCGAGTACGAGACGCTTGCAGCATTCGGCCCTATGTGTCTGAACGCCGATCCGGAGTCACTGATCTATGCCAATGAGCTTTGCAACATGTACGGGCTTGACACGATCTCGGCCGGCGCCACGGTGGCGTTTGCCATTGAGTGTTACGAGAACGGCATTCTCACTAAGGACGACACCGACGGACTAGAGCTCACTTGGGGAAACAGTGAGGCCATTATCGAGGTCCTGAAGAAAATGTGTGTCCGCGAGGGCATCGGCGATGTGCTAGCCGATGGTGCCAAGTGGGCGGCGCAAGCTATTGGCCGAGGGTCTGAGCAGTTTGCCATGCATGCCGGGGGTGAAATGCTGGCCATGCACGACCCCCGGTGTTTTCCAGGGTGGGGCGCCACCTATGTCTCTGATGCGGTTCCCGGCCGGCATACCAGGGGCGGCACTGCCTTTGCGGAGCACGGTGGCGTAAACGAGATCGTGTACCGCGGTCTGGGAGTTCCTTTCAAAATGGATCCTTACGACAACACCGACAAGGGCAAGTACCATGCCATTCTGGCAGGGTGGCAGCACTGGGTAGCTACGTCAGGAGCATGCTTGTTTGGCGTAGACGCAATGCCTTTTGACTTTGTCGGCTGTCTCAACGCCATCACCGGCTGGGATCTTGACTACGCTGAGATAGATCAGACGGGCCGGCGCATTGCCACTCTTCTTCATGCGTTCAATTTAAGAGAAGGGTTCAAGCCATCTGATTTCCGTCTTCCGGACCGAGTCAACGGGCGTCCACCGCTCACAGCCGGGAAGCTCAAAGGAATAACCATCGACTCTGAGTTGCGAAAGCGGCTGTTCTACGAAGCCATGGGCTTTGACTATGAGACAGGGAAGATCAGCCGGGAAAGAGTAAAGGCTCTTGGCTTAGAAGGGATAGTGCCAGAGACGGTCACGATCTGAGGAACTGTCAATAAGGAACGGAGTTACGCCTATGTTGCTGAAGGATAGGGTTGCCATTGTTACCGGTGGCGCAAAAGGTATGGGCCGAAGCATCGCCCTGCGGTTCGCCGAGGAAGGCTGCCACGTAGTGGTGGCCGACATTGACGAGGCGGGGGCGCAAACCGTGGCTGAGGAGGCGCGGGGTCACGGGGTTGGGGCCCTTGCGGCCCGCTGTGACATAACCCGCACCTCCGAGATAGAAGCCATGGTTGGTAAGACGCTTAAAGAGTTCGGAAAGATTGATGTGCTAATCAACAACGCCGGTGGAGTACCGGGCACAGGAGGATCGGGTAACAGCGAGACCATTACCGAGGAAGAATGGGACCGTATTGTAACCCTTAATCTCAAGGGCCCCTTCCTCGTGACCAAGGCGGTTCTTCCCGCCATGAAGGAAAGGCGCTCAGGCTCCATCGTGTTCATTTCTTCCATGGGGGCTGTCTCGCCGGTTGTCTCGGTCTTGCACTATCACTCCGCCAAGGCTGGGATTATAGGTCTCAGCATAAATCTGGCTTTTGAGCTTGCTCCTTTAGGGATCAGAGTAAACACGATCGTTCCGGGACCGGTTGAAACTCCCTTCTGGGATTCTCTACTTCCTCCAGGCCCAGAAAGAGACGCTTTCTTTGAGGCTTTGGGCAAACACGAGGTGCCTCTGGGTAGAGTAGGTAAGCCAGAGGATATCGCCGGAGCCGCGCTTTTCTTGGCTTCGGATCTGTCTTCTTTCGTGACGGGCCAAACCCTTTGCGTAGCAGGGGGGTTGCCCATGATGTCCCAGCGAGCGGTCTTTAACATCGAAGGCTATCTAAAAGAGCGAGGGATACTATGAGCGGCCTAGAAGGGAAAGTCGCCCTGGTTACGGGGGCGGCAAGCAAGAGAGGCATGGGGCACGCGATTGCCGTGCAGTTGGCTGCTGATGGTGCGGACGTGGCAGTGGTCGACAAGATTGCTCGTCCGCGCAGCATCTGGCCAGGGGACGAGAACTGGGGAGGTCTTGACGAGGTAGTAAGCGAGATAGAGGCTCGTGGACGCAAAGGACTAGCTCTCACCGCTGATGTGAGCAAGGCGGCGGACGTGGAAGCGATGGTGAGCCGCACTCTCGATGTTTTTGGGACGATCGACATCCTGGTGCATTGCGTGGGCGTGCGTGGTCCGGTGCCGGTGCCCGTGGTTGAGCTGGATGAGGCGACCTGGCGTATGCTGCTTGACGTAAACCTTACCGGAGCTTTTCTGGTGCTTAAGGCTGTAGCCAGGACAATGATTCCAAACGGCGAGGGCAAGAAGATCGTAGTCATTTCTTCACAGGCGGGCATTGAGAAGTATCCGGGCGCAGCTGGGTACTGCGCAGCCAAACACGGCCTAAACGGGCTAGTCAAGACTCTGGCTCACGAGCTTGCCCAGTATAAGATCAACGTTAATGCCGTGAGCCCAGGGGCTATAGACACTAACTTCCGCGACGAGAGTCTCATCAAGCTGGCCGAGGACAAAGGCATTAGCGTAGAAGAAGCTATCAAGTTGCCCCCGCCGGGTCCCGGGGGTAGCGGAGGGGTGCCGCCTATTCCATTGGGGAGACTGGGCACCGCTCAGGATATTGCCGACTTGGTGTCATTTTTAGTATCAGACCGGGCTAGTTACATTACCGGGCAGATCATTGGCGTGACCGGCGGGCTGTGAGAGCGCGTGGTCAAAGTGACAGAGGAGCTGCATATGGCAGAGCAGGAACCCTTAACGCTTAAGATAGTGCGGGTGGATCTGACTAGCGGCCGAATCAGCGAAGAAATCATCGACCCGCAGACTACCGAGACCTACGTGGGGGGTACAGGTCTTGGTACCAAGTACCTGTGGGATGAGGTGCCGGCTGGGGTTAAGTGGTCTGATCCAGAAAACCGGCTAGCCATCTTCACCGGACCCTTGGCTGGCACCCGCATGTGCGGATCGGGCACTTTCTCCGTTACTACCCTGGGTGCCTGCACGGAAATGTGCGGCACCTCCCAGGCCAACGGCTTCTTTGGGGCCTTCCTCAGAACTAATGGCATAGACGGCTTGCTTATCTGCGGGGCGGCGGAGCGCTGGACCTGGCTGCACGTAGAAGACGGCCGGGTCGAACTGCGCGATGGGGAGCCTTTTGTGGGCTTGGACACCTGGGAAACCGAGGATGCAGTAAAGGCCAAGCTCAAAGGGCGCGCAAGCGTGTATAGCATTGGCCCAGCCGGCGAGCATCTAGTGCGCTTCTCCTCCATTGTGGGCGATCGCGGTCATATCGCCGCTCACAATGGGGTGGGTGCGGTGATGGGCTCCAAGAAGCTTAAGTGTTTCTCGGTGGTCAAGGGGGATGTTAAGCCTCCCGTGCGGGATCCCGAGACTCTGGCCGCCAAAGTAAAAGAGCTGGTGGAGTACACGCGGCAGGTGGACCCCACTCTCTTTCAGTGGGGAACCAATGCCGGCTTTGCTCCTCTTAGCGCTATGGGCGCCGTTCCCATGCGCAACTACACTACCAATGTCTTCCCGCCCGACAACAAGTACGTTCCGGATTACCTGCGCACCCATTTCAAAAGAAAGGCAGCCGCGTGCTGGGCCTGCGCTATCGCCCACTGCGGCATCATGGAAGTAACCGAGGGGCGCTACCGAGGCTTCGTGGGCGAGGAGCCTGAATACGAGGGCATGGCCGAGATGGGTCCTCTGATCGGCATGAAGGAGCCGGGGGACAGCGTTTATCTTTGCAATCTGGTTGATCGTCTAGGGTTTGATGTCAATGAGTCTGGCTATCTTATGGCTTGGCTCATGGAGTGCTACGAGAAAGGCTATCTGTCCAAAGATGACCTAGACGGCGTTGAGATGAAGTGGGGTGACCCCGAAGCCGTGGCGGCCATGCTGAAGAAAATCGCCTATCGAGAAGGTTGCGGTGATCTTTTTGCCGAGGGCACTAAGCGTTCGGCCGAACGTATTGGCGGCGAGGCTCAGGACTGCTGCGTTTATACCTTAAAGGGGGCCACTCCTCGTGGTCATGATCATCGCGGCCACTGGTCCGAATTTATCGACACTTGCCTTTCTAACACGGGTACGGTCGAGACTGCCGGCCATCTCTTTACTCCTAAGAATCTTGGGCTTGAGCCGGTAAAGGATCGCTTTGACCCCATTGCCATGGCTACCATGAACGCCAAGATAAACGGGGGTAGAAATCTCGAGGACTCCCTCGGTATCTGCCGGCTTTGCACACCGAGCCTGGCTCTGACCTTGGACTGTCTTAACGCGGTCACTGGCTGGAATTGGGGGGTAGAAGAGGCTCGTACCTTTGGCCTACGCATTGTAAATCTCATGCGCATGTTTAACTTCCGGCACGGTTTGCGCAAGGAGATAGAGGCGCCGTCAGTAAGGTACAGCTCGACTCCGGTTGATGGCCCTGCGGCAGGCATTGGCATCCGGGAGCACTGGGACACCATCCGCGAGACTTACTACCGTGAGATGGGTTGGGATCCGGCTACTGGCAAACCTTTGCCCGAGACCCTGCGCAAATACGGGCTTGATTTCTGCTTGGGTGAACTTTAGAGGGGCATGGCTAGAAGGCGGGCGGCGGCCAAGGCCGTCAGTGCACCTTGGCCGCCACTCCCGGCTCTACCCGCCCCCCGGCATGGAGCGGATGATTGTGATGCGGTCTCCAGGGCCCAGCGTGTATTGCGGTCTCTCGTATCGACCGTTTACCAGCACGGCTTCGGCGGTAGGGGGCATCTCCAGGTGGTCAAGGAGGTCTCCCAGGGTCCGAACGGACTGCAGAGAAACGACTATGTTGTCCTCCCCCGGGCGCCTAGGGAAAAACTCAACCTCTACAGTAGGCGCGGCAACAGGCACGCTTTGGTCTACTGCGTTCTTGTCCTTACCTGAATTCTCCATAGATTTGCAGTCTAGCATCCTCTTTCCCCAAGGAGCGATCCCATGAGCGAGGCACTCGGCGACAAAGAAAATGTTCAAGAAAGAAAGGTAGTATGTTGGGCTTCGCCTGGCTGTATCCATCAGTGCGGGCTCATTGCCACAGTTAAGGATGGCCGGTTGGTTGGACTCAAAGGTAATAGGGACTACCCCACACCCAACCATGGCTGCAACGACCGCATGCCGTATCACATCAACTGGCTCTACAGCTCTGACCAGCTCCTACATCCGCTCAAGCGCAAGGGTGAGCGTGGCGAGAACCAATGGGAGCACATCACTTGGGATCAAGCTCTGGATGAGATCGCGGCCAAGCTGGCTGAGCTTAGAGACAAGTATGGACCCGAGACTCTGGCCTTGCACGAGGGAACCTACCGTAGCGATTTGTACGGCATTCGTACAAGATTTCTGAATCTTTTCGGAAACCCTTCCAACATAGGCTGTGCGGGGACCATCTGCCGCTGCAACACGGTAGCCATGAACCTGGCGCTCTTGGGGACGGTTAACTCTCGGCCGAAACTTGACCAAGTTAAATGCGTAGTGTTGCACGGCTGCAACCTTCCCCACACAGCTCCGCTTGATTGGCAGCGACTGAAGACGCGTCTGGAGCAGAAGGCGGTCAAGCTCATAGTGATCGATCCCCGCAAGACCGAGGCCGGGCGCTATGCGGATATCTGGGTGCAGCTTCGTCCTGGTACCGATGCAGCTCTTCTTCTTGCCTGGATCAATGTGATCATAGAAGAGGGCCTTTACGACAAAGATTTTGTAAATGAGTGGACATTTGGTTTTGACAAGCTGCGGGAAAGGGCGGCTGAATATACCCCTGAGAAGGTGGCTGACACTACTTGGGTTTCACCAGAAGTAATTCGCGCTTCGGCTAGACTTTACGCTACCAACTGGCCGGCAGGCTTTCATTGGGGGTCAGCCACCGACATGCTCGGCCGCAATTCAATCAGGGTGGAGCAAGCTCGCATTTGTTTGCGTGCGCTCACGGGGAATCTAAAGGTGGGGGGCGGCGAGATGGTAGTTGGTCCCGGCCCCATAGTAGACGGGAAGCTGGCAATTCGGGACGCCATGCTTGCTCTTCCCGAGAAGGTAAGCCCCGAGCAACGCAAGAAGCAGATTGGCTCCGACCGATTCAAGCTCATGGGTTGGCCAGGCTACGAGGCCATGGCTAAGTACTACGAGCAAACTTACGGGGTACCCTTCCCCGTTGCTGCTCACAACTTTGTGGCGGTCCAGCCACTCATCTGGAAAGCAGTTCTGGAGGAGGATCCCTACCCGATCAAAGCCATGATCAGCTGGGGGAGCAACGTACTGCTCAATGGTGGAGAGGTCAAACTAATGTATCGGGCCTTAAAAAGCCCTAACCTTGAACTCCATGTAGTGCTTGATCACTTTCTCACGCCCACTGCCCAACTGGCAGATTACGTGCTTCCTGCGGCTAGCAAGCTCGAAAAACCGATGTGTGCCACACACGAAGACTTTGCTCCCAACATCGCTTGTGCCGAGGCCGCAGTGGAACCTTTGGGCGAGCGGCGAAGCGATTATCACTTTTGGCGCGGTCTCGCCCAGCGCTTGGGCTTTGGCGAGTACTTTCCCTGGGAGACCGAGGAGGAATTGGCTGATTACCGACTTGCTCCATTGGGACTTACTTTTAAGGAAGTTGCGACTCAGAAATACTTTGTCCGTAGCGACGAACCGTGGACATATCTCACTATCAATCCCCGGACGGGCAAGCCGACAGGTTTTGCCACTCCTTCAGGCAAGGTAGAGCTCTATTCTCAGATCCTGGAGCAGCTAGGGTACGACCCGCTACCTTACTACGAAGAGCCCCCGGAAAGTCCCATAAGCACACCGGACATCGCAAAGGAGTATCCGTATATTTTGATCACAGGGGGCAATTTTAGGCCCATGTTCCACTCGGAAAACAGGCAGCTTGGCATCGGAACTCGGGAACAATATCCCGATCCCGTGATGGACATCCATCCAGAGACCGCCCGGACTTTAGACATAGAGGAAGGGGACTGGGTTTTTGTGGAGACTCGTCGTGGTGTAATCAGGCAGCGGGCCCATCTAACAGACGAGATTGACCCCAGAGTGATCAATGTGCAAAGCCACTGGTGGTTCCCCGAGCTTCCCCCGCGCGAGCCTTGGTTGGGCGGTCTTTGGGAGTCAAACGCCAACGTACTAACGTGGGCCGATGATCCGGAAACTTTTGATCCGGTGACCGGCGGGTGGCCGCTTAGGGCTCTTCTTTGCAAGGTATACAAGATGCGCACGGTGGATCGCTCTCAAACAAGCGAGCGACGGTAACGCAATTCCGGGGACTACAAACGCAACACGGAAGACCTCAAAACACGAGCCGGGCAGAGTAAAGGTTGGAATAGGAAGCGAATATGTATACGTGCAGATATCCGCACCTCTTTTCACCCATTAAACTGGCAGATAGATATTTTCGGAATCGTCTGTTTGCCGCGCCAATTGGCTACGAGTATCTGTCTTCTCGCAATTACCCCTTGGAAGAGACCATCGCGTTTTATGAGCGCCGGGCTCAGGGAGGTGCGGCCTCGGTTTGTGTGGGATCAGCGGCGGTAGACAGCAAGAGAGGGGTGATCGGCCTAAGCAACCTTTATCTGGACGACCCTACATCTCTTCCTCCTATTTACCGCCTTGCTTCGGCAATCAACCGGCACGGGGCAGTTGCAGCTGTAGAGCTGCAGCATTGCGGTCCCAACTCGTACATCTGCGCTGCCCGCGGTGAGCAGATCTATGGAGCTTTAGACGGGGTAAACCCGCTGGGCCAATTTGTGCCCGCTATGCCGGAAGAGCTCATCCTGCAAACCATTGAAGCCTTTGCCAATGCGGCAGCCTATGCCAAGTTCTGTGGCTTTGGCATGGTGACCATTCACGCGGGTCACGGGTGGCTTCTCAATCAGTTCTTGGATCCTCATATCAACAAGCGCAACGATCAGTGGGGAGGCAGTCGGGAAAACCGCTGCCGCTTTTTACTGGCCATTATTCAGAGGATCAAAGAAAAGTGCGGGCGCGGCTTTCCCGTTGAAGTGCGTATCAGTGGCTCCATGTGCCACGAGAGCGGTTATGACATCGATGAAGGCGTAGCGATCGCTCAGATGCTGGACGGCAAGGCTGATCTTATTCATGTCTCGGCGGGAAGTCACGAGGTACCAGAGGTTTTCACAGTGACGCACCCTAGCATGTTCTTACCGGATGGCCCCAATGTGATCTACGCGGCGGAGATCAAGAAGCATGTAAAAACGCCGGTGGCAACAGTGGGGGGTCTAGGCGATCCCGAGCTCATGGAGGAAATTATTGCCTCGGGCAAGGCTGATGTTGTTCAAGCTGCGCGTGCTCTTCTCGCTGATCCCGACTTGCCCAAGAAAGCGCGAGCGGGCAAGGCTGATGAGGTGAGACCTTGTTTACGTTGTTTTCAGTGCTTTGCGGGGATCACAACTAAGAGGCAAAACCGATGCGCGGTAAACCCGGAGATAGGTCTCGAGCTTTACACCCGTCACGGCTTTCCTGCGACTACTCCCAAGAAGGTCCTGGTAGTGGGAGGCGGCATTGCTGGCATGCAGGCGGCGCTCACTGCTGCGCATCGGGGACATGAGGTGATCCTCTGCGAGAAAAGCAGCCGGCTGGGCGGGGTTCTTCGCGTGGAAGAGAACGTTCCCTTTAAGCGGCTCTTGGCTCGCTACCTAGATTACCAGGAGAGGATGCTCTATCGCTCGCCGGTACGGGTGCACCTAAATACTGAAGTAACGCCGGAGATTGCCCGTCAACACGAGCCCGACGTGTTGATTGCGGCCTTGGGGGCTCGGCCGGTGCGTCCTGCCATTCCAGGCATAGAAAGGCCCAACGTTTACACTGCTGAGCAGCTATACGTAAATCCTGAACTAGCTGGAGCGAGCGTGGTTGTGGTAGGAGGGGGTCTTGTAGGTATTGAGCTCGCCATTTTCCTGGCGGGGCTCGGCCGCCGGGTGGTTATCGTAGAGATGATGAACGCTCTCAGTGATGGGGGAAATCCGGTCCACGCTCTTGCTTTGTTGGGAGAGATCAGGCGCCACGGTATCGAAGTGTGGACGTCAACCAGGGCGGTGGAGATCACTTCTACCGGAGTTCTCGGAGAGTACGTAGGCGACGCCTATAGCTTGCCGTCCTGTCCCACTGTGCAGGCTGCTGTGCTCCAATCAAACACGTTTAGCCAGGTAGTGCGCGGCGAGGCCAAGATGGGAGAGCGGACACTAATAGAAGCCGAGACGGTTGCAGTTGCTGTAGGATATGCCCCTCTCCACGAAGAGGCTGATGCCTTTCGCTTTTGTGCCCCTGTGTTCTACCAAATTGGGGACTGCGACGTGCCGGCCAACATTTTCGAAGCAGTTCGGACTGCCTGGAGCGTAGCAAATGATATCTAGATTGCCGCACCATGCAGCCGCGCTAAGTTGTAGTCAGCTGCTTAAAGGCTGTCGAAAGCTGCTCGTAGGCTGCATCGAGAGACTGCGGGATGACCCGCACGTCGCCGATTACCGGCATGAAGTTGGTGTCGCCTTCCCACCTTGGCACAAGGTGGAGATGAAGGTGATCCTTGATGCCTGCGCCTGCGGCCGTTCCCAAGTTAAAGCCAATGTTGATCCCGTCGGGATGTAGGGTTAGCTTGTACGCTCGCACGCAAAGCTGAGCGATATCCATCATTTCGTGAAGGACTTCAGCAGGAACCTCTTCGAATGCGGACAGATGGGCAAACGGCGCCACCATTACATGCCCATTGTTGTAGGGAAAGGCGTTTAACACCACGTAAGCAAGGGAGCCGCGGTAGACGATATAAGCTGCTCGATCATCGCCAAGTTGGGGTTTTTCGCAGAAGATGCACCCTTCCGATTTGGCTTGAGTGACGTATTCCAGCCGCCAAGGCGCCCATAGGCGCTCCATCTCTCCTCCTTTGTTGCTCTTAGGGCAGGATCTACCCAGTAAGGATCTCTCTTGCTCTTTCTCCTAGTTCTTGGTACGGGAACAGCCGGCCGTAGTCCACGAGCCCAGTGAGAGCCCCCACTCGGTGGAGCTTGATGCCCACTTCCTCGAGGATCGCGACTGGGTTGAGTCCGCCGATGACTACTACTCCCAGCCGACCCTCGCTCACTGGAACTTCAAGCAGGGGTCTGCCCGGCCAACCTACCAGGAATACTCCGCCTAGACCTACTCGATCCATTCTTTCTGCCAGTTCCAGCACATGGTCTCGACTATCGCCTGGAACCTCGCGGAAGCTAGCTCCAATGAGCCCGTTGCCCGTGCGTGTGGCGCCTACGTAGTCGGTCATAGCTCCTCGGATGAAAATCTCCAGAGGATCGATGGTTGTGCCGTCATAGTGAATGAACTCTGTAAAACGCGTGGGCTTGTGGTCGCGCAGCTCGAGCAGGCCGCCAAACCGCGAGTGGGTGGGAATTCCATGAGACACAAGAACTCCGTTCAAAGTAATTGAGCAGACCGTGCCTATGCCGACGTACCCTTCTGGGACAGTAGTCATTCCCACTTGTTCTCCCGGCGCGAAAAGGGTCACAAGCTTCCCCATACTGTAGCCAGCTTCAAAAACGCTCTGAATTAACGGAACCGCGCGGTCGAGCAGGGAGGGCTCAATCAGGGTTAGGTTCACGACTACTGTACCGGTGCGAGTGGTTAGATCAAAGCTCATGCGGTAGGTCATCTGATCAATCTTGGCCGACAGAAAGCCCACTCTTTCGTAGGGGTGGGCATTTTCGATAGCTGCCAGCCCCCGCTCGGTTATGACGCGTCCTTTGCGGCCCAGATTTCTGGTAAGGCCGGCCTTATCCATCTCGAGGAGATGAAACCGCACGGTTCGCTCGCTTGTCTCGTGCCCCATGGCCTCCAGACGCTCTGCAATTTTGGAGCTTCCCAGAGGACCCTGGGCGTCACGCAGCAGACGGAGGATAGCGAGTCTCTTCTCTTCGATCTTCTCTTTCATTGAGTGGCGCTACAGACTCTCTTCCACAGTTTAACTGCCGATGGATGAATGTTACCAGTCGGCTTGCCGGCATTCAACGTCTAAGTGGCAACATTGCCGATTAGATAACCTTGTTGCTAGGAAAGTGGGCGGGGGATTGTTAATACTGCGACGTTTGGGGTCGAGTGAGCGAACTGCGCGGCCGTCGTAATCGGCAGTATTGCCGACAACCCAACGGCAATGTTGCCGTCGACAAACGAAGGTGAGCCGGCCAGCGGCACCACCGTCGGGGCGGGGTAGCCTCGCTACGGCCTGTTCACGCCAAATACTCCTGAAATCGCAGCGCCGTAGTTTGACAG
The DNA here is from genome assembly GCA_026415615.1 of Thermoleophilia bacterium. Taxonomy (GTDB): domain Bacteria; phylum Actinomycetota; class Thermoleophilia; order RBG-16-64-13; family RBG-16-64-13; genus JAOAGT01. The sequence goes on from JAOAGT010000001.1 coordinate 567,784, forward strand.
CTCGGCAGCATGTCTGTATTTTTACGGCATCTCTCAGCCGGTAACGACGCTTGACGAATGTGACATGGGAAGGCGGCACCATCGATCAGGTGCTCCGGTCCCGCCAAGTGGGTTACTGCCTACGGGAGCGGCTGTCTAGCGGCAAGCTTTCGCCGGTTGTCTGACGAACAGGAAAGGCCGCCACGCGCGGGCGTTTCTTCATGGAGGAAGATCGTGGGACAGGATTGTTTAACAGAGCTGGCAATTGTCGACTCGATGTTAGATGGTCGGGGTGTGGAGCCTTTTGATGTCTTAGAGGTTCTTCAAGACATTCAGGGTAGATTTGGTTTCTTGCCGGAAACTGCTCTTCGGAGGGTATCAGAGAAGCTGCATGTTCCTCTTATCGAGGTTTTCCGCCTAGCGAATTTCTACAAGGCATTTAGCCTGAAGCCTCGGGGCCGTCATTTGATCACTGCTTGCCTTGGAACTGCGTGTCACGTGCGGGGAGGGCTCAGAGTGGTTGATGAAGTTACCAGGGAGCTGGGCATAGCTCCGGGGGAAACCACGTCCGACGGTGCTTTTACTCTTGAGACCGTTAACTGTCTTGGAGCGTGCGCGTTGGCTCCCATCGTGATCATCGATGGCCGGTACTACGACCACATGAGTCCGGAGAAGCTGAGAAATCTGCTTCAGAGGCTAAGAAGCGCCGAGGAGGAGGAAGAAGAAATTGGGGTGGGTGCTGATCGGTTGGCGGTGATGGAAAGTGTCTAGGCTTACCAGCGTAGAAGAGCTGCAAGTGCTACGCGCGAAGCTACAGAAACAGCGTAGCGCATGGCCAATAACAGTGGTCTTGTCCGGCGGCACGTGCGGCGAGGCGTCCGGCTCTCTTGAGGTATTGGGAGCGCTCAAAGACGAGATTGCGAAGCGTGGACTTAACGATAGCGTACATGTACGCTACACCGGCTGCCAAGGTTTCTGCCAACAAGAACCGTTATTGACCGTCCTGCCTCTGGACGTGCTCTATTGCAAAGTGCGCCCAGAGGACGTCAGCGAGATAGTGGCCGAGTCGGTGATCGGGGAGAAGATCCTGGAGCGGCTGTGCTTTACTGATCCAGCTACGGGAAACGTAACCATCCGTCCAGCTGAGCTCCCTTTCTTCTCTAAACAGGACCGAGAATTGATTGGCCGCAATTTCTTCGTAGACCCATGCAGCATAGAGGACTACATCGCTGCGGGCGGATATTCAGCTTTGGCCAAGGTTCTCACCGGCATGACGTCTGAGGAGGTCGTCGAGGAAGTAAAAGCCTCCGGGTTGCGCGGTCGCGGTGGCGGTGGTTATCCCACCGGGAAAAAGTGGGAGCAGTGTAGGGCTGCCGAGGGCGCCGAGCGGTATGTCATTTGCAACGCGGACGAGGGCGACCCGGGTGCTTACATGGACCGGGGACTCCTAGAGGGCAATCCTCATCTGATACTCGAGGGCATGTTGATTGGGGCCTACGCCATCGGTGCACGGCACGGCTTTGTTTACGTGCGCAACGAGTATCCGCTTGCTGTTGAACACACAAAGAAGGCAATAGAACAGGCGAGAGAGCTTGGTCTTCTCGGTGAGCACATTCTCGGCACTGAGTTTAGCTTTGATGTGAAAGTGGCTCGGGGCGGCGGGGCCTTTGTGTGCGGAGAGTCCACCGCATTGATTGCTTCGCTCGAAGGAAAGGTGGGAGAACCGAGACCCAAGGACGTTCACACGGTTGAGCGTGGATATCTCGACCAGCCCACGACTCTAAACAACGTTGAGACGTGGGCTAACGTCCCCGGAATCATACTCAAAGGAGCCTCTTGGTTTGCCAACAAGGGGACCGAGAAGAGCAAGGGCACCAAGATTTTTGCTCTCACCGGCCATGTGAAAAACACCGGGCTGGTTGAAGTTGAGATGGGCACGACGTTGCGGGAGATCGTGTTTGACATCGGCGGTGGCCCCACCGATGGAAGACAGATTAAAGCAGTGCAAACTGGTGGTCCGTCGGGTGGATGCCTCCCCGCGTCGTTGTTTGATCTCCCTGTGGACTACGAGGCTCTCACCGCTGCCGGGTCCATGATGGGGTCCGGCGGCATGGTCGTGATGGATGACTCGGCCTGCATGGTTGATGTGGCCAAGTACTTTATCCGGTTTCTTAGAGACGAGTCTTGCGGCAAGTGCGTGCCGTGCCGTCTGGGCTTGGATCGGATGCTCGAGATTCTCACCGATATCTCAGAAGGCAGGGGAACCTCCGACCATCTTGATCTCATTGAGGATCTGGCCTGGACAATGTCTGTGGGATCGCTTTGTGCGCTGGGTAAGACAGCTCCCAACCCTGTGCTTTCGACCCTTCGGTATTTCCGTGAGGAATATGAGGAACACATTGAAGATAGGCGTTGCCGCGCCGGGGTGTGCCAGAGACTGGTGCGCTACCTGATCGATCAAGACTTGTGCGCCGCGTGTGGAGTGTGTGCGGATGCCTGTGCGCAGGGAGCGATTGTTGAGGAAGCTGGAGTGTACACGATAGATGCAAACCGTTGCACAGCTTGCGGAGCCTGCGCTGCAGAGTGTCCCGCTGGAGCTATTCAGAAGGTATAGCGGCGGCCGGGATGGGAGGAACAGACGATGACAAAGATGGTGACCATAAAGGTTGACGGGGCGCGCATCCAGACTCCTGAAGGCACGAGCGTTCTGGAGGCAGCCCTGGAAGCGGGAATCTGCATTCCTAATCTCTGCCATATGCCGGGAGTGACCCCAATTGGGGCTTGCCGTGTTTGTCTGGTTGAGGTAGTGGAGGGGAACCGGCGCCGCATGACTACCTCGTGCACCCTGGAAGCGCGAGAGGGGATGGTTGTAGAGGCTCACTCCGAGGCTGTTCTCCGGGCGCGCAGAAACATAGTGGAGCTCCTCATGGCTCAGGCGCCCAACTCTCGAGCTATCCAGGACCTGGCAGTACGGGTGGGGGTGACCCGGTCGCGGTATCCCATGCGCAACAGTTCCTGTGTGTTGTGCGGCCGGTGCGTGAGGGTGTGTGACGAGGTATGGCAGTCGAAGTCCCTAGGCTTTGTTGGTCGGGGGGCTGAGAGACATGTAGCTTTGCCTTTCTATCAGCGGCCGGATGTGTGCAAACGCTGCCACAACTGCATAGAAGTCTGCCCGATGACGATTACCCCCTGTCCGGGACCGATGACCGAGCCTAAAGTCTGTGGTCTCTGCGAGTCTCAGCTAAGCATGGTGCAGAACTTCCCGGATACATGCGTTTGGTGTGAGCTTGGCAGGGGTTTTCAGTGCGCCCGCTGGCAAAAGCGTGGGCTGCTTGAACGGGTGTAGATGGTGACGTGTAAATGATTGCGTTGGAACACAAAGAGAACTTGGCAAGAAGGAGCTCAGGGTGAATCTGCAAAGACCTAACGCGAACGATGTTTCCCAGACCTCCAATCGCTCTCGTAGTGTAGTTCCTGGATCAGGGCTGTGCACGAGATGTATCGACGGGTGTCGAGGCAATTGTGAGGTATTTCAGGCTGCGTTGCGCGGCCGTGAGGTGATATACCCGCAGCCCTTCGGTTGGATCACCGCCGGAGCCGATAAGGACTACCCGGTTGACTACTCACACCTCAATATCCAGGGCTATGCCATGGGAGCCGACGGCCTGTCTGAGGGCGTGGAGGCCAATCCCGATACTTGCATCTTTCCCGCAGTAAATGTCGAGACCGAGTACGGTTGGGATATCAAAGTGAAGATGTTGGCCCCGGTGTTTACTGGGGCTCTCGGCTCCACGGAGATCGCCCGGCGGAACTGGGAGCACCTGGCGGTGGGTGCGGCGCTGGCTGGAGTCACCTGTGTCTGTGGCGAGAATGTTTGCGGGGTTGATCCTGAGCTTGAGCTTGACGCTCATGGGAAAGTTAAGCGCTCGCCCGATATGGACCGTCGCATCGAGACATACCGGCGTTATCACCGGGGATACGGTGAACTCCTCGTACAAATGAACGTGGAGGATACTCGGCTGGGAGTAGCTGAGTACATCATTGAGAAACACGGCATTGAGACCATCGAACTGAAGTGGGGGCAGGGAGCTAAGTGTATCGGGGGCGAGATCAAGGTCAACTCCCTTGAGCGCGCTCTCGAGCTGCAGCGTCGTGGGTATGTGGTGACTCCAGATCCGTCTGATCCGGTTAATCAGGCTGCCTATCGGGACGGCGCACTCAAGCAATTTGAACGGCACAGCCGCCTTGGCTTTATCAGCAAAGAGTCATTCCTGGCTGAGGTGGAGCGTCTGCGTAAGCTTGGCTTCAAGCGTATCACGCTCAAGACCGGAGCTTATGGGCTGCGCGAGCTCGCCATGGCGATCAAGTGGGGTAGTGAGGCCAAGATTGACCTTCTTACTATTGACGGGGCTCCAGGTGGCACGGGTATGAGCCCCTGGAGAATGATGGAAGAGTGGGGCATGCCGAGTATCTACCTGCACTCCGCTGCCGCCGAGTTTGCCGCCAAGCTGGCTGCTAAGGGTCAACGGGTGCCTGACTTGGCGTTTGGCGGTGGCTTCAGCACCGAGGATCACATTTTTAAGGCCTTGGCTCTGGGTTCGCCTTTCTGCAAGGCGGTTTGTATGGGGCGGGCGCTCATGATCCCCGGCATGGTAGGCAAGAACGTAGGTATATGGCTCCAAAATGGCAATCTGCCCAACACGGTGAGCCAGCACGGTCATACGCCAGAAGAGATTTTTGTGTGCTGGGAAGAGGTGGCCGAGATTGTCGGCAAGGACGAGATGAAGAACATCCCATTGGGAGCGGTTGGCTTCTACTCCTATGTGGAGAAGCTACGCGTTGGTCTGCAGCAGCTCATGGCCGGCGCTCGGCGCTTTAGCATTCCGGCTATCAAGCGGGACGATCTCATGGCTCTTACCGAAGAGTGCGCCAAGGTTACTGGCATTCCGTACATCATGGACGCCTACCGGGAAGAGGCCGAGGCCATTCTTGAAGAGTAAGCAGGCTACCAGAAAGGTGGTGGGGCGGGGCGCCGGGTCTAGACCTGCCTCTTATACACATCTGACGCT
>JAOAGT010000001.1:572841-658915 GCA_026415615.1 Thermoleophilia bacterium
GGTCTAGACCCGGCGCCCCGCCTTTTCTCTTGGCCCGCCGCACCGTGCCGGGGGCGGCGATCAAGATGAAAAAGGTCCCAGTTGTCTGCTCTTAGAACGGTGATTCCACGAGCACGTGCCCAGAATGCTGGTCCCAAGAACATGTAATGGGTTATCATCGCGACCTGGAAACCTATGACACAAGTTGCCTTCTTAGATCGGCGGAGGAGGTTAAAAAGGCCATGCCCCAAACGCCCGAACTTGCTGCTGGTGAGCCTATCTTGGCTCTTACTGATAGATATGGGGGTCCTGAGGCTTCAGAGATTAGAGAAGTGCTCTCCCAGCCAGACATGGCTGAAGTTAAGGCTGTGGTCTGTTGGCGGGGGGTAGCGCTGCGGGAGAACGTGTGTGTCGTACAGCTAGCGCTTGACTACCTGCGGCTCGTGCAGAAGGAGTCATGTGGTCGGTGCGGGCCTTGCCGAATCGGCGTGGACGTACTCCGAGAGTTGCTTGAAAAACTGGCGACTGGCGACACGGGCGAGTGGGGGCCGGAGGTCACTGTCTCAAAAATTCGGGATCTCGTTGAAAACATTCAGGAATCGGCATGGTGCGGAATTGCTAACACAATAAGGGATCCCATAATCGCTCTTCTTGACATAGGGACGGATCACTTCACCGAGCATGCTCAAGGGATTGCGTGCGAAGCTGTGGAGACAGTGGGATGGGTCACCGCGCCTTGTCGGTCTACGTGTCCTTCCAACGTAGATTGCGCCTCGTACATTTTTCAGGCTTTGGAAGAGCATCCGCATCTGGCCACGGCCATCGTTAAACGGGACAATCCGCTTCCCGCGATTATCGGGCGGGCCTGTCCACATCCCTGCGAGACAAAGTGTAGTCTTGCTCCGACGGGTCACCCAGTCGCGATAAACAACATCAAGCGTTGGTGCGCCGACCGGGCAGAAGGCCTAGCTGATGATCATGGGGTGTCTGGGTCTGCCCTTGCTACCGGCCCGGACGATCTTGGTCCCCTTGCGGCTCATGAACTCACCGAATACCGGACGTTCGGCGATATGTACGGTGAGACTGCACTTCTTGAGACTCCGCATTTGGCTTCTCGCCGGAATGGGGGCCGGCAAGAGAAGGTTGCAATAATCGGGGCTGGTCCAGCCGGGCTATCTGCGGGCTACTATCTTGCCCGACTTGGGTACAAGCCCACGATTTTTGAAGAGCTGGGAGTCCCGGGCGGAATGCTTTACGTGGGCATTCCTGAATACAGATTGCCGCGCCACGTCATCAGGCGCGAGGTCGAGCTGATTTGCCAAGAGGGAGTTGAGATCTTCTACAACACCCGGGTAGGTCGAGATATCGCCTTTGCTGAACTCGAGAAAATGGGTTTTCGGGCCGTCTTCGTAGCGGTTGGCGCGCATCTTGGCCGTCCGCTTGGCATACCGGGCGAGGATCTTCCGGGGACCATGGACGCCATCGAGTTTCTGCGCAAGGTGGCGCTCGGCGAACCAGTTGACATCGGCGACAAAGTTCTTGTGCTTGGAGGGGGCAATTCGGCCATGGACGCGGCGCGTACGGCCGTGCGCTTGGGAGCTCGGGAAGTCAAAGTCGTTTACCGGCGCACGCGTGACGAAATGCCCGCCAACCCATGGGAAGTGGAGGAGGCAGAGGAAGAGGGGGTAGAGTTTCTGTATCTTGCCGCTCCGCTTGAATGTCGCGGGGATGAAACCGTGCAGGCTCTGGTTTGCCAACAAATGCAATTGGGTGAACCTGACGAGAGCGGACGGCGTAGGCCCGTTCCCACCGACCTGCCTCCTTTGGTGCTGGAAGCGGACAGCGTTATCGCCGCCGTGGGACAAAAACCAGACTTTGGTCCGTTTGCTGATGATCCCGATCTGAAATTCAATCGGTGGGGTTACCTGGAAGTAGATCCTCATACCCTGATGACCGACAAGCCAGGTGTGTTCGTAGGCGGCGACGCCGTTAGTGGCGGGGGCACCATCATAGAGGCTATCAGCGCGGGCAAGAGGGCAGCCAAGTACATAGACAAGTACTTGCGGGGCGAGCCTGTAGTTGAAGACTTGGAGGACAAGGTGCGCCGTCTGGCGGGTCTCCTGGGAGCCCAAGAAAGTCGTGTGCCGCTTGCTGAGTGTGTCGACTATGGCAAGCGCCAAAAAATGCCGGTTCGGCCTGTGAGCGAGCGGATTCATACTTTCGAGCCGGTGGAATTGGGCTACAGCCTGGAGCAGGTGAAGGCCGAGGCCGATCGCTGCCTGCGCTGTCACCGGCCGATATTGCTAGTCGGGTAAAAGCGGCAGAGGTGTTGCTGATGGATACGCGGGCCCGCGGCGGGCAAGCCGCGGGCCCGCGCCCTTTGCCGCAATTGCGCGCAACTCTACTGCCAGCGCAACTCTACTGCCAGAGAGTAAGTCCTGTCACCGGGTCCATCTGCCGGTTCACCGGGGGGCCTGAATAGGTGGCGATGACTATCTCCAGGTTGAATACTAAGGTTCCGTCGGCCAAGTGTCCTCCATAGCAGCGGCCTTTTTCGTCAGCCAGGACAACGTGCACATGCACAATGGGTTCCCCATTTAGCAGGCTGACGTTGCCCACCATGGCAGCCACTTCTAGCCGCTTGTCAAGCTTGAGCTCTATCCACTCTTTTTTGGGCTGGTCGTAATACCGGATGACCGCTCGAGAGACTGCTCCCATTCCCCAGAGCGAGGCAAGTGTGATGTTCTTGGTCGTTATGTAGTTCTGCAATTCTTTCAGCAGGTCGCTTCCGTAAGGAAGTTTGACCACGTAGATCGGTCCCGCAACTGCTTCTGCTTCAAACATGGCCTCTGTCACCTCATGCCTTTTCTCTGAGCGGCCTAGTCGTCCCACCTAAACTCAGGAGGCGAGCCCTGATCCCAGATTTCCTCGGTAGCGTCCTCAAGAAGCTGAGCTTCTTCTGGAGTCATTTCGGTGATGAGCACCGAGGGGTCGCTTAGAAGCCGTACTTCAAGCTCTGAGGCGTCTAGTCTTCCGTCATTGTTTATCACGGCGTTCTTTTCTTTGAAGTAGTGTGCTAGCTCGTCTGGGTCTAGACCCTCACGGTGAAGGATGACTCTCTGCTGCCCACTCGGCAAATCTTTTCTTAGGTCGACCAAGTACTGATACCAAACTATGTCCCAGACAATGGTCACGATAGCCCGCGGCACCGGACCAGGAACTCGAGTGAGGTTGGCCTTAGGCTTGCCAAGATTTGAGACGATGTCGCGAATCCGGTTAACAAACGGGCTTTCGTTGTAGTAACGCTGCGTCAGCTGCACCTCCTCGAGCGTGAACCCAGCGCCCTCCGGGCGAGTTGTCTCCTGCTCAGGAGAAGGTTGCAGCTTAATCTCTTCCGGCTCCTGACCCTGCACAGGTTCAGGGGCAAAGAATACTGGCGCAGCGCCAAGGGAGTCTTGCGTGGCCTCTGGGGTAGAAACCGAAGTTGCTGCGACTGTGGAGACGGGCTCCGTGTAGGTTGGCGCTGTGTCAACATCGCTAACCCCGGCAAGCGAAGCTAGATCGATGTCGGTCTGTCTAAGGAGCGCTCGGGTCTTGGCCAGCTCCTGCTCCAGGGAGCGCAGCCGACTCTCTATAGTGCTTTTCCCCTGGGTTTCTGAGATCACCTCAAGCGCAAACCGTTCCAGAGACGCCGCCAGTCGCTCGAGCGTGGCTTGCATCTGTTTTTGGAGAGCAATGAGGTCGTTGACCGGATCTAGAAGCTCGCGCGTCTTCTCGAGGGGGTCTATTTCCGACTGGTCTTGCACGGGCGGAGGCGTAGGCCACACAAATTCATCTTCTGGGGGTGGAGGATTCTGAGGGTCTAGGGCCACCCCCGCTGCACACTCTGCGCACAGGCGAGCCACACTGCCGTCAGCGAATTCCTGCAGATGCACTTTGTCCCCGAGCGTGGCTCCGCAGATTTCGCATCTGTCTTGTCCAGGGAAAACATCGTCCGCTAGCGTCATGTAAGTCACCTCCTTTGCCACCTGCCGACCAGCGGCGGCTTGTGGCTCCCCGCCAGGAAAGCACTCGGCGAAGTATATACCAGCAACTGTTTCATGGCACCAGCGATAGCAAGGAGCTATCTCATGGTAGACTGACGGCCAACCGTGTTTCCCCTGTCCTAGCGGAGGTTTGCATGCTTGTATCTAGGAAGATGGCTGAGGCGGCAAGTAGTTCCTCTTGGATTAGGCAAATGTTTGAAGAGGGAAGCCGTCTGGCCAGACTCTACGGGCCGCAGTCTGTCTTCGATTTCAGCATCGGCAATCCAAACGTTGAGCCTCCGGCCGAGTTTCACGAGATACTTCGCGAGATTGTGGCTGATCCGACTCCCGGGAAACACGGTTACATGTCAAATGCTGGCTACGAAGAAACTCGCAGGGCGGTGGCGTCTCGTGTGTCGCAAGAGCAGGGCGTGTCTCTGACTGGGGACCACGTGGTTATGACGGTGGGAGCAGCAGGCGCGCTTAACGTGATTCTAAAAGCCATTCTTGACCCGGGCGATGAAGTTGTTGTGCCCGCTCCTTACTTTGTGGAGTACGGTTTCTATGTGGATAACCATGGCGGGATACTTAAGCCTGTTTCATCCACACCCGATTTTGACCTGGATCTGGACGCCATCGATCAGGCGATCACTCCGCGGACAAGGGCGGTGTTGCTTAACATGCCCAATAATCCTACGGGAAGGGTGTACTCAACCGATACTCTTAGGCAGTTGGGCGAGCTTCTTACCGAGCGCTCCGAGTCCTTAGGTCGCGTTATCTATCTCGTCTCAGACGAACCGTATCGGCGGATTGTCTACGATGGCGTACAAGTTCCTGCAGTGATGTCGGCTTACCCCTATGCATTAGTGGCGTCCAGTTACTCCAAGGAGCTGTCGCTAGCCGGTGAGCGCATAGGATATGCGGCGGCCAGCCCACTTATACCAGGTGTGGAGGAGCTGATGGGGGCGCTGGTGACTGCCAATCGAATATTGGGTTTTGTGAATGCTCCCGCGCTCATGCAGCGGGTGGTGGCTCGGTTGGAGGGGATCCAGGTAGACATCAGTCTTTACCGCCGCAACCGCGATGTGCTGTGGCAGGGTCTCACCGATGCTGGTTACCAGGTGGTCAAGCCGCAGGGCGCTTTTTATCTTTTCCCTCGGTGTCCGATTGAGGACGATGTAGCTTTCTGTCGTGCGATGCTCGAGCATCTGGTCTTGGCTGTGCCTGGGCGGGGCTTCGGACTGCCGGGCTATTTCCGTCTCGCATATTGTGTGAGCCCTGATGTCGTAGACGGGGCGTTGCCTTTGTTTCGCAAAGTGGCTGCCAAGTATTGGGGATAAGAGGGGAGACGCCTAACGTGCCCGCCAAGTACCTGGTCATTATTCTTGACGGTGCTTCTGGCTGGCCCCGGGAGGAATGGGGCGGACAGACGTCGCTTGAGCGAGCTCACACTCCCAACCTTAACCGTCTTGCCCAAGAGGGGGTTTCTGGTTTGGCTTACAACGTCCCAGAAGGCATGGAGCCTTCAAGCGCGGTTGCCTGCATGAGCGTGATGGGGTTTGATCCGGCTACATATTACTGCGGGCGTGGGCCGATTGAGGCTCTGGCCTTGGGGATCGAGCTTGAACCTGGCGAGGTTGCAATGCGGTGCAACCTGGTTACCGTGCTCGAAGGGCGCATGGTCAGCTACTCGGCTGGCGATATTCCCTCCAACGAGGCGGGAATGCTGGTGCATAGTCTACGGGAAGAGGTGATCCAGGACTACCGCGACAGCTCAGGAGGTTCAAGACTGAATCTGTACGCCGGGGTGGGTTTTCGCAATATTCTGACGGTCAAGGAAGGCCAGGAACTTCTTGCAACCAGCTTCACACCACCTCACGACATTACCGGGCAAGAAGTCGACCGATTTGGGCCCAAGGGCCCGGGGGCTGATCTGGTAAACGAGTTGACCGAACGCTCCAAAACGGTGTTAGCTTGTCACCCCGTTAACAAATCGAGAATCTCCCGAGGTCTCTTGCCGGCTACCCAGGTTTGGCTGTTTTGGCCCGGCATGAGGCCTGGGGAAATGCCGGCCTTTGCTGACATTTATGGAGGGAGGAAGGCAGCGGTTACTTCGGGTGTAGATCTCTTAAGAGGACTGGCAATGCTGACCGGGATGGAGATCATTTCCATCCCGGGTGTAACCGACGGAGTTGACAACGACTACTACGCGCAGATGGCGGGGGCTCTTGACGCTTTACACCGCTACGATGTCGTGTTTGTGCACGTGGAAGCTCCCGATGCGGCTGCTCATGCTGGAGATGCAGACGCCAAAGTAAGAGCGATCGAACAGATTGACGCTCTCATGCTATCGCAGGTATTCGCCTGGGCCGAAAAGCACGGCCCTGCTTCCGCCAGCGCCACTCCTATCCATGAGCTGTCTGTGCTTGCGCTTTGCGATCATCCTACCCCGCTAGCTATTAGGACACACGTGGCTGAGCCGGTGCCTTTTGTGATGTGGGGCCCAAAGTTTCAGGCTAATGGGGCGCGTGAGTTCACTGAAAAAGCAGCCCGGGCCACCGGGCTGGTGGCGGCGCCGGGCTGGACTCTCATGTCTTGGCTGCTTGACGGCCGGGTGAGGGCCTAGTCCTGGAGTTTCTCGAATTCGGTCTTGCTAGCCCCGCATTCCGGACACTCCCAGTCGTCGGGAAGGGCCTCAAATGGAGTTCCTGGTGGTATCCCTTGGCTTGAGTCCCCTTCTGCTGGGTCGTAAATGTATCCACATATGAGACACTGCCACTTGTCCATCTGCTGTTCCTTTCTTTGGATGTTCCGGCCGATGCTGGCTAGTTGCGCGGTTGCCCCTCAGACAGGGGTGCATCGCGCGCCTTACCTCACGTGCGCTTAGTATCTCCACTTTGAACTCATTTCAATCCTAACGCACGGCGTTGGGCCTCGCCTGAGGGTGGCACCGGCAGGCCGTGTGGCGGTGACAGGAGGTTGAGGGTGCGCCGGTCAGCTTGACGGAATCAGGTTCTGTTCTGTAGCATGGCGGTTTGGATTTGACTTCGTGACAAGGCTTCCTTGGTACGGGCGGGGGGCGTTCCGGGTGCCTTGTGGTGGAGCTGACGCAAGACCTGTCCCGTGTCAGTCTCCTCCATGTGGAAGACCTGCCGATGCTTGAAAAGGAGGCAATGCTGCATGGATTCTAAAGGACCTTCCAAACCGGCGCGGCGCTGGAAGCTGCTCCCGCTGCTTGTCGTTGCCGTTGCCGTGTTCGTGCTGGCTTTGGCGCCAGCTGCGCTAGCGACCAACGGAGGCGGAGGGGAAGCTAGTCTTGTTCTTCCCAAGCTTGACCAAGTTGATTTTCATGGGATTTCGGGAAGCCTTCTGCTTGCGCTAGGGCTGATTATCTGTTTCTTGGGCTTGCTCTTTGGCCTTGTGGTTTTCTACCAGCTGCGCCGTCTCCCCACTCACCGGTCGATGCGGGAGATCTCCGAGCTGATTTGGCAAACGTGCAAGACCTATCTATTGCAGCAGGGCCGCTTCCTGATCATTCTCTGGGTTTTCATTGCCATCGTTATCGGAGTCTACTTTGGAGTTCTGAGCGACTTCACGGGTGAGCGGGTTCTCATTATTCTGCTCTTTAGCATCGTAGGCATTTTGGGCAGCTACGGCGTGGCCTGGTTTGGTATCCGGGTCAACACATACGCTAACTCCCGCACGGCTTTTGCCAGCTTAAGGGGCCGTCCCTACGATGTTCACGCGATCCCGATGCGCTCCGGCATGAGCGTGGGCATGATGTTGATCAGCGTCGAGCTTATCATCATGCTCATTATTCTGGTCTGGATCCCACGCGATTATGCAGGCCCGTGTTTCATCGGCTTCGCCATCGGTGAGTCGCTGGGCGCTGCTGCCCTCCGTATCGCAGGCGGCATCTTTACCAAGATTGCCGATATCGGGTCCGACCTCATGAAGATTGTTTTCAACATCAAGGAAGACGATGCCCGCAATCCTGGTGTTATCGCCGACTGCACGGGTGACAACGCCGGCGACTCGGTAGGCCCGACCGCCGACGGTTTTGAGACTTACGGTGTGACTGGCGTGGCGCTCATCACCTTCATCGTGCTCGCGGTGGCAGATCCGCTGATCCAGGTTTCTCTCTTGGTCTGGATCTTTGCCATGCGCATCATGATGATCATCTCAAGCGGCCTGTCTTACTTCATCAACGCAGCTCTTACTAAGGCGCGCTATCGCGCGGCCACCAAGATGAACTTCGAGACGCCGCTTACCTCCCTGGTGTGGATCACTTCGGTGGTCTCCATCATTCTCACCTTTGTGGTTTCTTACGTATTGATTGGTGGCAATACTCTTGTAGGCCGCGATCATCCAGACTATTGGTGGATGCTCTCAATCATCATCAGCATGGGGACGCTGGCAGGAGCGCTCATCCCCGAGCTGGTCAAAGTGTTTACCTCCACCAAATCAGCCCATGTACGTGAAGTGACCTCATCAGCCAAAGAGGGAGGAGCGTCACTCGACATCCTTTCCGGTTTCGTGGCAGGCAATTACAGCGGGTACTACCTGGGCTTCGCCATCATGGTCTTGATGGGTATCGGCTACGCAGTCAGCACCCAGGGTCTGGGAGACGTGATGCTGGCCCCGGCTGTGTTTGCGTTTGGCTTGGTAGCCTTTGGCTTCTTGGGCATGGGGCCGGTCACCATCGCCGTGGACTCCTATGGGCCGGTAACTGACAACGCGCAGTCAGTTTACGAACTTTCGACAATCGAAGAGATTCCCAACGTGGCCCAGGAGATCCAGTCGGAGTACGGCTTTGAGCCCAAGTTTGAGGTGGCCAAGCACAACCTCGAAGAAAACGACGGAGCAGGCAATACCTTCAAGGCAACAGCCAAGCCGGTCTTGATTGGGACCGCTGTGGTTGGCGCCACCACGATGATCTTCTCCATAATCATGGCGCTCACCGATGAGCTCACAAAGAACGTGGACAAGCTGTCGCTCTTGTACCCGCCCTTCTTGCTCGGCATGGTGATGGGTGGCGCAATGATCTACTGGTTCACCGGTGCGTCTACGCAGGCGGTTACTGCCGGAGCCTACCGGGCTGTAGAGTTCATCAAGCGGCACATTCGGCTTGATGTCACCGGCGGGCGCGCGTCGGTAGAAGACAGCAAGAGAGTGGTCGCCATCTGCACTCAGTACGCGCAAAAAGGCATGATCAATATCTTCTTGGCCGTATTCTTTGGAACTCTGGCGTTTGCCTTCCTTGAGCCCTTCTTCTTCATTGGTTACTTGGTCTCTATTGCGGTGTTCGGGCTTTTCCAGGCTGTGTTTATGGCCAACGCTGGCGGAGCCTGGGATAACGCTAAGAAGATCGTGGAGGTGGACCTGAAGGAGAAGGGAACCGAACTCCATGCTGCTACGGTTGTAGGCGATACCGTTGGCGATCCGTTCAAAGACACGTCGTCGGTGTCTATGAACCCGGTGATCAAGTTCACCACGTTGTTTGGTCTGCTTGCGGTCGAGCTGGCGGTGAGCATCTACAACGATATGGGTTCTCACACCCTAACGTGGATACTGGCGGCTGTGTTCTTTGTGATCTCCTTCGCCTTCGTAATCCGCTCTTTCTACGGGATGAGAATCAAGAGGCAGTCGTAGTTGGGCATTGAGTTGGGGGTGGCTAGAAACTAAACACACGGCCTGACTCTAGACTTATAAGACGCGGGACGGAGTGGCTGCCCGTTGCGTGGGCAACGGGCAGCCACTAGTTTGAGGGGTTGCGTAACGTTATCTACATGCTGCGTTTGCCAGCCCACCGAGGCGTTGTCTGGTTGAACCCATGGAGAGGCATCTCTGGTTGAGCATAAAGCGGGCACTGCTGGGGCGTCCCCTGGCCACGGCCGAAGAGCTAGGCCAGAGAGTTCCCAAACTTCTGGCTCTCCCCATCTTCGCTTCGGATACCATCTCTTCCACAGCTTACGCTACCGAGGAGATTCTGCTCGCGCTCGTTCTGGCTGGAACCGCAGCTGTCGCTTTTTCTTTTTGGGTTGCGCTTGCAGTGGTTGTTCTTCTGGCCCTTGTGGCGGTGTCGTATCAGCAAACAGTTAGGGCGTACCCTAACGGTGGCGGCTCCTACGTCGTGGCAAGCGAGAATCTGGGTGCGGTGCCCGGGATGGTCGCGGCGAGCGCTCTCATGGTCGACTATGTCATGACCGTTGCGGTGAGCGTTTCTTCAGGCACGGCGGCGATTCTTGCTGCCTTTCCGTCTTTGGCGGGTAATGTTGCTACCCATCCAGACCGCAATCGAGTGCTCATTTCGGTGGGCATAGTTGTGTTCATGGCTCTAGTTAACCTGCGGGGTATCAAGGAAACCGGCCGGTTATTCGCCGTACCAACCTATCTTTTCGTTCTACTTTGCGGCGGTCTAGTGGTAGTGGGCATTGCGCGAATACTCGCCGGAGATCTCAGGCCACTTTCCGCCTTCGCTGCTCGAGAGACATCCGCACAAGGCGTGGCTCTCGGCTGGATCATACTTCGCGCCTTTTCCGGGGGCTGTTCAGCAATGACAGGGACGGAAGCAATAGCAAACGCTGTACCAGTATTTAAACAGCCTGAGAGCCGGAATGCGTCGGTAACCCTTGGCATAATGGCAGCCATTTTGGGCTTCTTACTCTTGGGGATCACTGGGCTTGCCCAGTGGTTGCATGTGACTCCCCAAGAGGGGACAACGGTGCTCGGGCAGCTAGGTCTGGCTGTGTACGAAAAAGGGTTCCTTTTCTATGCTCTTCAGATTGCGACGATGGCCATCCTGGTTATGGCTGCGAACACAAGCTTTGGCGGCTTTCCGAGACTCGCTGCTGTTCTTGCTCAGGATGGGCTCATGCCTCGGCAGTTCATGAATCGAGGTGAGCGGCTTGTTTTCTCCAACGGGATAATTGTCTTAGCGGCTGCCGCGATAGCTGTTCTTGTGATATTTCGGGCCAAGACGCATAGCCTAATCCCTCTTTATGCGGTTGGAGTGTTTACGAGCTTTACTCTCTCGCAAGCTGGGATGGTAAACCACTGGTTTCGCTTACGCGGGTCGGGGTGGAAGCACCGAGCTCTCATGAACGGAGTTGGAGCAGTCCTTACCGCCGTGGTTACTCTTGTTATCTTGGTGACCAAGTTTGTGCACGGGGCTTACCTGGTGGTCATAGCGGTGGGCATTCTCATGGCTGGATTTCAGTATGTCCGTACACATTACGCAAGGGTGGCCAGCCTCTTGGAGCCCAAGAGTATGGATGAGGAGCGCCAGGTGGCAGTGAGGACGCGGTCCAAGCCGCGTACCACTGTTGTGCTCTTTGTGTCACAGATAAACCGTCTGGTTGCCAATGCTCTTGCTTTTGGTCGCGGGCTTTCTCCTGATGAGTTCAGGGCTGTGACTATTGCCAGCGACCCGGCGAAGGTTGAGGCTCTCCGAGAAAAATGGAAGGAGCTGGGGATTGAGGTCCCTCTTGTGGTGGTTGACTCTCCCTACCGTGAGCTGACGCGTCCCGCTGTAGAATACGTGAGGTCCTTGGGACCTGGACCAGACCATGTGGTGACGGTGATAATCCCAGAGTTCGTTGTTGAGCACTGGTGGGATAATGTCCTTCACAACCAGAGCGCTCTTCGCTTGAAGGTAGCGCTGCGGGCCATTCCGTGGGTGGTGATTGTCAGCATGCCCTATCAGATAGGCCAGGGGTAAGGTGAGCTCGGAGTATGAACAGCTGGATTGAGGCCGATTTGATCATTTCAAACGCTGGTGAGCTTGTCACTTGCGCTGGTCCCAAGATAGGCCACGGGCGACTAGGTGTGATCCCGAGAGGCGCGGTAGCTGTAAGAGAAGGTCGCATCGTGTGGGTTGGCCGAACGGAGGCTTTGCGCGAAGAGGTGAGACTCGTTCGGGGCGGTGAAACAGTTGACGCCGATGGCCGCGTGGTCATGCCCGGGTTGGTCGAGTGCCATGCTCACCTAGCTTTTGCCGGCGATCGGGCCGATGAGTTTCAGCTGCGTGTAGCGGGAGCTACCTACCAGCAGGTAGCTGCTGCCGGTGGTGGAATAGCAAGCACTGTACATGCTACGCGCCTGGCCACTGACGAGGCTCTGCGTGCGCTAACCCGTCAACGTCTTGACCATTTTCTGACTTTTGGAGTTACCACGGTAGAGGCAAAAAGCGGCTACGGGTTATCGGTGGAGCAAGAGCTTCGCATCTTGCAGGTGTACCGCGAGGTGAACGCTACTCATCCGGTCGATGTGATCCCAACTTTGCTCGCTGCCCATTCTGTTCCGGTTGAGTACGTTGGCCGACCTGATGATTACATTGACATGGTGGTAAAGAAGATGATACCCACCATTGCCAAGTACAAGATTGCCCGTTTCTGCGACGCCTTTTGCGAGGAAGGCGCGTTTACCGTAGAGCAGTGTCGGCGGGTGTTGCTGGCTGGCAAGGAGCACGGACTACTCCCCAAACTGCATGCCGACCAGTTGAGCTACACCGGAGCTACAGAGATGGCTGCTGAAGTCGGAGCGATATCGGTAGATCACCTGGATCATATCAGCGAGGCGGGCATTGCTGCTTTGGTTCCGAGGCCTGAGCGGCCCAGAGTGCCAGTGGCCGTGCTTCTTCCTGGGGCCACCTTTTTCCTGGGGGAGGGGGGACATGCGCCAGCCCGCAGGCTCCTTGAGGCCGGTGCTCGGGTGGCTCTAAGCACCGATTTTAACCCGGGCTCTAGCCCAACCGAGAATCTGTGGCTTATGGCGACAATGGGGTGCTCGCAGCTGCGAATGACGGCAGAAGAGGTGATCCTGGCTATCACCATTGAGGCTGCAGCAGCGTTGGCTCTTGAAAACGAGATCGGAAGTCTTGAGGTTGGCAAGAAGGCGGATATTCTGGTCTTAGATGAGACCCGCTATGTGGAAATTCCCTACCGCTACGGCATGAACCCCGTCGCCCGCGTCTACAAAGCAGGTAGGTTGGTTGTGCAGCGCGAGCGGGGATCGATCATTTAGGTGGCAGCAATCGGCGCCAAACGGGATCGGGTGCTGTCCTACTAGGTTGTCCGCGAAATACCGGCAACGTGCAGTTCGGAAAGCGTTTGGAAACCGGTGACCACATAGTAAACGTCTACCACTACCTTAACCAGTGCACACCCAGATTCGGCCACAAACGAACGCAGTCCGGGATGTTTCTCTAAGAAACTCTCCCTTACTGCCGCGAGCAAGTTTGGATCGGTTATCTCGCGCGCTGTACCGGTGGCAGTCACAGCGACGATTTCGTTCTCGGGAAGTCCCGCGTGTGTTCGGTTGTCTATCAACAGAGAAACGCGGGGATGGGCCACCAAGTAATTGAACTTGCGCGTGGAGCGCATGGTGGGAAACACAATGTGACTCAGGTCATCGGCCGCCCAGAACGTGACCAAGCTGGCGTACGGGCCAGTTTCAGACTGGGTGCCCAGCACGGCAAGCCGCTGCTGCTTGAGAATCTCTTCTACTATGACTTTGGTCTGCTCGTCCATGCTGAGTTCCCCCCTTCAAGACTAAGCCTGCCCTCAGTCTCGTGCATCATCTCTGTGAATGCTGGGCTCACGTCTGGGCCACCAAGCCCACCGTCGTAAGAGCACGGTGATCGCTGGCACAAGAGCGGTGCGAACCACGAAAGTATCAAGCAGAATGCCAAACGCCACCGCAAACCCGATCTGCAACAAACCCAAGAGCCGACCGCTTATCATGCTGGCGAATGTACCAGCCAGAATGATTCCCGCTGAAGTAATGATACCCCCTGTTCGGGCAAGCGCGAGGCGCGTGCCTACCACCGTCCCGTGAACAGCAACTTCCTCTTTCACCCTGCCGACAAGGAAGATGTTGTAGTCCATACCAAGTGCCACCAACATTACGAACGTAAACATTGGTACCCACCAGGTTATGCCCTGCGCGCCGAGGATGTCCACAAAGAGCACACGCACCACCCCCATAGTTGCTGCGTAGGAAAGGAGGATGGTGAGGATCAGGTAGATCGGTGCCACCAAAGCTCGAACAAGGACCACAAGCACTACAAAAATCCCGCCGAGCACAAATACGAAGGCTTTTTCCAGATCCCGACTAGCGGCGTCTCGTAGGTCTAACATCACTGCAGAATTTCCCTCGACTATGCCTGTGAGTCCCGAGTTCTCAAGAAGCGACCGGAGCCGGCCGACTGTGTCAAGGGCCTCGATGCTGTACGGGCCGCAATCAAGAACCACTTGCAAACGCGCGGCCTGGTGATCGGCGGAGAAGTAAGCCTGGTGAAGCAGCCGAAGTCCCTCGTTTCTCTCCAGATACAGCTGGGGAAGGAGAATGGCCTCTGGCTTGTTTGCGGAAAAGTATGCGGCCAAGCTGTCTAGCGCGGCGGCAAGTTTCTCCAGGCTTTGAGCCGCTTGGTGGAGGAGTGCCGCGGCGTCGGGGTCCGGGGACCCCGACGCCGCCTGGCTTGCCAAAGCCTCTAGCTCCCCAAATGCGGTTGCCGCCTGCTTGTATGCCTCTTCTTGAAGCACCTCCGGGTAGGCGCTAGCCAGCTGCATGAGATATCCGTAGATACCTTTCAAACTGCTGGTTGCCTTCTCGAGAAGGCTAGGCATCTCAGAGCCAGGATTGTGCCCGCTAGAACTCGTGCCGAGGGCCAGGGCAGTCTTGGCAGTGTTGACCCCGTCGCGCACTTCCTGCGCCAGCTTGGCGAGCTGCTCAGAGACTATGAGAAAGCTTGCGTCAGACAGTGAGCCGAAGAAACTGCGCACCTCCGAAACATGCTCGACTTGGTTGAGAGAGTGCTGCAGCTCCTTGAGTTGCGCCAGCCCCTTTGGCGTATCAAAGCCCGCTGGGTCAATCACGACCACGTTAAGAGGCTGCATCTGTCCTGGACCAAAGTGCTCGGCCAGGACGTCAAAGCCCCGACGAGCGCTGTTCTCTTTCGAGAGATCTCCTAGGAGATCAAAGTCTCGTTCTAGTCCGGCTCCATAGATACTTAGGGGGACCAGCAGCAAAACGGGAACAAGGAAGGCGACGAGGGGGCGCTTTGTCACTTTGCCAGCCCAGCGGTACCACACCCCAGTGTCTTCTGGTCGTCTAGCCACTCGAGGCCAGAACGCGTACGGCCCCAGTACAGCCAGAAGGGCGGGAGTAAAGGTCAGACCAGCGATGAGGGCAATGGCCACTCCTATGGCGATACTTGGCCCGCTAGTGTTGTAGAGCCCCAGCTCCGCGGTGGCCATCAAAGCCAGTCCAACAATCACAGTGGCTGCGCTTGAGGTGATAGTTTCGCCTACTGCTCGGACCGTAGTGCGCACGGCTGGGGCCGAAACGCGTGTGCCAGTCATCTCCTCGCGGAAACGACTGATGAGGAACAGGCAGTAGTCGGTGCCGGCGCCAAAGAGCACGACAACGAGGAAGACGTTGGTGTACATGGAGATGGTGAGAACGTGCGCTCCAAGAAAAGCGACTACCGCGCGGGAGACGAGGTAGGCGAGGGTAATAGTGAGGAGAGGGATAAGTGGGCTAACAGGAGAGCGATAGATCAAGAGGAGGATAACTATTACCAGAACTATGGTGATCCACGTGGTTGAATCGACGCTTTGCCGCGAGCTGCTGGTGTAGGCGGAAAGGATAGGCGCGTCCCCGGTCATGTAGACCCTAACGTCTTCGGGAGCCTGAGTCAGCCTATCAGAAATGACCCGGAGAGCTTCAACTGTGGTAGGTAAGCTCCCGATACCGTTGAACCTGACCAGGATCAGAGCTGCTTGCTTGTCACTGCTAAGCAACGCAGATCGTGTGACTTCATCCCCCCTTACAGGCGACCAGACTTCTTCTACAGCTTCTGGCGCCTGTGGTCCGGTGAGCCAGTTAGTTAGCTGTTCTACAAACTGAGCGGCGGAGCCTTGGTCTGCCCGCTGGCCCGACCCGGCATCAACGACCAAGATTGCGCTCGAAGGGGAAACGCGTTCAGGAAAGTATTTCGCGACAATCTCGTGCGCCTGGAGGCTGGGCGCGGAGGTCGGAAGGAATGCTCGTTGATCGCTGACCGCCACTTTATTGATGTCGGGAGCCGTAGCGGTGAGGACGACGGCGGCAACGATCCAGAGGGCGAGTATCAAGAAGCGATAGCGAACGGCTATGGAGCCTAAGCGCGCAAACATGCTACCCGCTCCCTTGGTGCCACACCGTTCCCATGTTTGGGGCATTAAGAAAGTCTAGGTGTCTTCTTCCGGCGCTTGTACGTATTAGCTAGCTCGAGAAAGATGCCTATGTCCCTATCCAGTTCGGCTTGGGTCCCGTCAAAGTAGAAGACGCGGATAGGGATGTGATCGTGGTCTCGGCTCACCCGAGGATAGATAGCCTCTGTCACAATACCGTTCATGCAGGTGAACGGGCTGATATCGATTATCCCGTCAACACCGCGCCGGTAAAGGGCAATTGCACCCCCGGTTGACAACACCATCTCGCCCAGGGCTCCGTGCTGCGGAAGGTAAGGTTTTGCGCACTCAAGAATCTCATCGATATGCGGATCGGGTCTGCGGGCGAAAATGTCTGCAAAATCCGCCAACAAAGCCTTTTCATCCTGATGCATGATGCGCGCGGTAATGAACGTCTTAAGCCATTCTTTGCTTAGTCTCCGCCGTTCCTCACGCAACCGCCGAAACGCTTCCCTGTTTGTATACCACACCCACTCAGCGACGCCGGCAAGCCAACACTCTCCGCCCTGCGCTTCCACGTGCCTGATCAACTCATTGTTGGCAAACGTGTTTAGCCGGCAAAAGATCTCGCCCACAACTCCGATTACCGGGCGATCCTCTTTCTTTTGGGGGATGCTGAGGAAGGCCTGTTTAACCTGCTGTAGGCCGGACTTGATCTTAGCCATGCGCTCTTTGTGAGAGATTCCTTGTTCACTTACTATGCCGGCCATCAGGTCCAAGCATTCCAGGTATGTTTTATCCGTTTCGCCGGTGTTGACTTCGTACGGTCGGATCATGAGGAGCAGCTTCAGCAGGATGTCCTGTATAACTACCGCCCGCCAAGCGGTCCGGATAAGTTCGGAGGCCTGCTCGCCTATGCCCGCGTAACCGTCTGCCGAGGTGAAGGCGAGCACTGAGACGTTTTGAAAACCCAGCTCATCAAGGATGCGGCGCAACAGGCCGTAGTATTGCCCAAAGCGGCATGGCCCGTTGGCTGTGGGGAGAAGAAAAGCGGTCTTTTGAGGATCAAGTTTTTGGTCTAAGAGCAGCTTCAGATAGTCTCCCAACACAATGCGCTGGGGGTAACACTCATCTCCTGAGGTGAACTTTGCTCCTAGCTCCAAGGTGCGGGCGTCTTCATCAGGGGTGACGGCGGTATCCAGGCCGATGGAGGCGAAGGCTGCAGCTAGCATGCGAGAGCCACCGTACGGCATGCGGCATAGCCAAAGGGTGCGGCCCTTGATATTAGTGTCGCTCTTTACGGGACTAGTGTGGAGACTCCGCGCGGCTCTGGGTCGAGGTATGGCCTGAAGAGCCGCTTTGGCCGCCTCTCGTGTGGTCTTCCCATTCCCGCTCTTGGTGACCGTCTCTGTGCTCACCCTAGTGTCCCTCCGCCAACTGTTTCACTCGATCTTCCCGAGCCCACCAGCGCAGGAATCCCTTGCTGTCTAAGTAGGCCTCGCATCGGGTCATCGCCCCAGCGTCGTTGGTATGCTCGTCAAACTGCAGCACAAGGAAGGGTTCTGGGCAGGCTGCAGGGATGTAGTGCTTGATGTAGGAATCCGGACCGCACTTGAAATTGGTCATGTAAATGATGTGCAGATTGGGGTGTTCAGCCACTACTCGTGCAGCCTGGAGTATCTTGCGCCCGTAATTCCAGAACATGTTGGGGGTTACTTGCTGCACGTCCTTTCCCCACAAGGGGAGAAAGTCAAGCGGAATCAGGTCCACTCCGTAGTAACGGCGGAGCTTCGCGGGGATGTCCATGTTTACCCCAGGATCGTAAATATTGTAGGGACGACCAACCAGCACAATCCCAAGCTCGTCATGCTCTGCAAGGGTAGCTAGAGCGTCTGCGCCGGCAAGGATAAGCCGGGCTCTAAATTCATCTTGAGCCTCATAGGCTTCTTTCACGGCCTGGTCTACCACTCGCGGAGGAACTCCCAGCGGCTTTAGCGCTGCGCGCAGGGCCTCGCGTACTGCTTCCGGTCCGCGGCGAAAATGGATAGTCGGGGTCAGGAAGCGACCCGCGTGGGCTTCAAACACAGGAGCGAGCCGGATGACGTGACAAAGCGTCTGGCCCCATGGGCAGGCATGTGACTCTATCTGGGGGTGATCAGTCTCCTCGTTCAGCACATTTGGAATAAATATGTAATCCGCCCCTTCTTCAAGCAGCTCTGCTACATGGCCGTGGGCTACTCTTATCGGGAAGCATGGTTCTGCCACCGAAGCTTCAATCCCCGCCTCGCGTATCTTCTTGTCTGTCTCGCGGGACACCATCACATCAAAACCACAGGCTCTGAAGAAGGTGGCCCAAAAAGGCAGCCGGTCGTATGTGTACATGGCTCGCGGTATTCCTATGGTGCCCAATGGCGAGCCTGAACCGCTGCGCAACAGCGGGGTAGTGTCTTTCGCATCGGTAACGTACGAGAAAAGCAAAGCGTTGCGGAACTCAAGTAGGTCGCGGGTAAGCGGCTGCCGGTCGACCTTGGCCCGCTTGCGGTAGCGATCAGAGCACTTGTCGCCCCAGTAGGTCTTTTCGCCGTCAATGGTGAACTGGCGAATGTCACACTCGTTTGAGCAGCCTTTGCAGGTAAACTCGCGCACGGTGTAATTGGCTTTTTCCAGATTCCAGCCGCGGAAGCGGGTGCGAGCTCCAGTGGCTCGCATTTTCTCGCGGGCCAGTAAGGCTGCGCCTATTGCTCCGACCACTCCGTTGTAGGGGGGAACGATGATTTCCTTGTCCAGTATCTTGCTAAATGCGGCTGCTACAGAATCGTTGTAGGCCGTCCCACCTTGGAAGTAGATCGTGTCGCCTATGTGGCGCTGACCCACCAGGCGGTTAAGGTAGTTGTAAGCTATTGAGTAGGCTAATCCAGCAACGATATCCCTTTTGTCGGCTCCGCGCTGAAGATAAGAATTAACATCCCGCTCCATGAAGACTGTGCAGCGTTCGCCCAACCGAACTGGTGCAGGAGATGAGAGGGCAAGCTCGGAGAACTCACCTACTATGTTGATACCGAGCTTTTCAGCCTGCTCCTCCAAGAAAGACCCCGTGCCAGCCGCACAGGCCTCATTCATAGCAAAGTCAACCACAATACCGTCCTGCAGGCTGATGAACTTGGAGTCCTGCCCGCCAATCTCGAAAATGGTGTCAGGCACGCGGTTGATGAGTTTGCGCCCTATGAAGGTGGCGCCAGTCTTGTGGGCGGTAATTTCATCGTTTATGGTGTCTGCGCCGATCAACTCACCGATAAGTTCGCGTCCGGATCCAGTGGTGGCCACGCCAAGTATTTCCAGGCGTTCGCCCATTTCGTTCCAAATGTCCGAAAGCGCCTTATTCACCACCTCAATGGGGCGCCCATCTGTCTTTACATAAATCTCTTTGACGACTTCGCCGTTCTCGTCTAGGACAACCACGTTCGTGGATACCGAACCGATATCAAGACCAAGGTAGGCGCCGATCTTCTCTTGCCCCGAGGGAAACTGATAGGGCTTAACAAGATCGCGCAGCAAAATCACCTTACTCATATCTAAAGGCTCGGAAGTTTCGAACTCTCCAGAGCGGCTTTGTCTTAGGCGACTAGGCTCAATGGTTACTGAGGTCCTATCGCTGCACTCCTCGTGCACCAACAACGCTGCACCAATGGCGCCCATCCACGCGTAATAGGCAGGAACGATAAGATGCTCTTCGTCTAGCTCAAAAGCCTCGCGCACAGCGGCTACAGCTCCTTTGTTGGCCGCCACACCGCCGATGAAGGCTACTTTTGAGCCAATGTCCTTACCCTTAGTCACTGTACTCTTGTAGTTGCGCACGACTGCGTTGCAAAGCCCTTTGAGGACCTCTGGGGGCTGGTAGCCTTTTTGCTGTGCATGGATCATGTCGGACTTTGCAAAGACAGAACACCTGCCAGCGATGGAGGCGGCCTTCCCAGCACTAAGCACGACATCGCCCACTTCCTCTATGTTGTACAGGAGGCGACTTGCCTGTTGGTCCATAAACGACCCGGTGCCAGCGGCGCAGTCTCCGTTAGTGCCGTAGTCAGCGATTCCCACTCGTCCGGAGGCCTGGTCAACTTCCAGCCGAATGAATTTTGAGCTCTCGCCTCCCATCTCGAAAATGGTGGTGACATCGGGGTGAAGTAAGCCTACTGCTCTTGCGATGGCTTTGAACTCGTTCTCATACGGGAGTTCCAAGAGTTTGCCAACGAGCCGCCCGCCGCTTCCGGTAACCGCAGCTGCGGTTACAAGGCCAGGAGGAAGTGCGGCTAGCACTTGCTCGAGAAGCTCCTTGGTGGCCTCAGTAGGGCTCCCTTTGATACGTTTATAAGCGGTGGCCAAAACCGGCGGGGCTCCTGGGTCGGGAGGCACCCGGCCGGGCTGGGTCGGGTTGTAAAAAAGGGCGGACTCCAAGGACAGACGGTTAAACAGCTCGCGGTCCTCGGATCCACCCACTATGGCAATCTTTGCACTTATGCAGCCAACATCTATTCCAAGTGTAGCCATGACTCGCGCGGGCCTCCGCATGTTGCTCCAGGTGAGACCTCAGGAAGCCGACGCTGTGATGGTAAGCTTCAGGTCATCACCTCTTCTCTGCAAAGACGGTCTCGTCCGCATAGATTACCACGCGGCGGCCTCTGAAACGCCCAACCTGATATCTTGGAAAGCATGAGCGAAGTCATTCAGTACACGCTGGGGATGGCGAACGGGTTCTTCGTCCGCGGCAAGAATGGGGTGATTGCAGTTGACTCCGGCTGTGAGCCGGGTCGGGAGCATTTTCTTGGGGTGTGTGCTGCTAGCGGTGTGAGACCGGCCGAAGTTAAGCTCTTGGTAGTCACCCACGGTCACGTGGATCATTTCCTCAATGTCGGAGTGATGAAAGAAGAGACCGGGGCGCCCCTGCTTTGTCACAAGAATGCTGAGCGATACTTGCGCGAAGCGCTTCCCCCACGAGTGCGAGCAAGAAGCGCGTTGGGTCGCTACATGCTTGCCGAGCTCCCGCCCAGTGAGGAACCTATCCGGTCGATGCACCCGGTCGATCCCGATCTTGTGATAGAGGGAACCCTAGATCTTGGGCCTTGGGGCGTAGATGGCCAAATCATTGAGACTCCGGGCCATTCAGACGGCTGTATTTCAGTGGTCCTAGCTTCAGGGGAGGCCATTGTTGGCGATCTACTGGTCTGTGATCCAAGGGACGGCACAGCCAGCCTTGCTTTTCTTTGCTCATCTGATGATATTCAGGCGGCAAACGCCGAACTTTTTGCCAGCGCAGAGCGCCTGGCGAGAGATGCAAGGATTTTTTATTCTGGTCACGGAGGGCCGTTCACTCGGGAGGAGCTGCTAGCTGCACTGGCAGCTGCGCGAGCTGAGGCGGCGAGTGATGTGTCTCAAGAAGATCAGCTTGGGGCTTGACTGCTATGCCAGTAACCGTAAAGCAGATACTGGACCTGCCGCTTCTTTCTGACGCCAGACTTCTTGCCGGCAAAGGTGGGCTTGGCAGACGGGTGACCTCGGTCACAGTTGGGGAGGTACCCGACATAGCAGACTGGCTCTCGGGGGGAGAGCTGGTGCTTTCCACCATGTTTGCGTTTCAGGGCGACGTAGAAAAGCAACGGGATTTCTGCCGCAGGGTTATGCTGGCTGACGCGGCCGCGCTTTTTGTCAAGACCACGCGCTTTGTACAGACCATCCCTGACGATGTTCTTGCGCTCGCAGAGAAGAGGAACTTTCCTATCGTGGAGGTGCCAAAGGCGGTCCGATGGACCAGGCTAATGGAAGCTGCCACCGAACTAATCATCGACCGGCAAGCGTCGCTACTTTCAGAGTCTCAGGCTCTACATCACACACTCTTGGAAGTTGTGATAAGAGGCGGGGACTGGAAAGACCTGGCTCGCGAACTCGCTCGGCTTGTGGGGCGCCCGGTTCTGCTGTTGGACTCGTACCTGGAGATTCTTGCTCTCTCACCGGAAGCAGCGCTGTCAGAGCAGGAGCTAGCCGCTGCGCTAAAAAAGCCCGAAGTAAGGGCGCTGTTTGAAGAGCTGGGGCGATCACGAAAAGTATGCTCGGTGCGAGAATCAGGATTGCCTCCAATGTTTGTACAGCCGGTAGTCGCAAGCAACGAACGAAGGGGGTACGTTTGTGTCCTCACCGAGCAAGAGGTTCTAAACGCCAACCAGATCATGACCCTTGAGCACGGAGCGACTATTGCCGCTCTCGAGGCTGCTCAGGACAGAGTCAGATTCGAAACTGAAGTGCGCTTGAGGGGTGATTTCGTCGATGCGGTCACAAGCGGTGAGGTGCCCATTGGGGACTCGCTGTTGCGGAGAGGGGTATTTCTCGGACTTGACTTAAGCCAGGGTGCGGCCGTGATGCTGGGCGGTGTGGATGAAGCCGAAGGACTAGTTGCGAGAAGAAACCTGGATCCGGAGACCCTGGAAGAGAGAATTGACCGACTTTTTGTTCTGGCCGGACGGCGTGTGCGGCAGCAGGAAGGTTCCTCGCTAGTAAGCCTTAAGTCACGACGCCTGGTTATCTTTGTGGGTGGAGCGACAGGCCGAGATGTGGAGGCACAGCGGAGACTGGCTGTGTCGCTCCAGAATATTGCTGAAAAAGAGACAGGAGTAACTCTTTCGGTCGGGATTAGCAATTTTGCTTCTCATCCTGAGCAAATGTCTGCGGCATACCAGCAGGCTCTTGTTGCGCTTAAAGTGGGTCGCAAGCTGATCGGTCCGGGAGCCATTTTGCACTTCCAGGAAGCTGGCTCCTACCGACTCTTGCTAGACATTTGGGAGAGGGATCCGGGTCAGGTAATGGCGCTATACGAAGAGACCATCGCTCCTTTGGACCGCTATGACGAGAAGAACGGCACTAAGCTTACCGAGACACTCATCGTGTTTTTCAGAAACAACGAGAATCTTAATCAGACTGCTGCCGACCTTTACGCTCATCGTCACACTGTCCGCTATCGGCTGGAGAAGATTGCTGAGCTGACTGGGCTGAGCGTCTACCAAACCGAGCACAAAGAGCGCTTAAGCCTGGGGCTAAAGGCCCGCACTCTGATAACCGGCTGACCATCCCCCCTGACACAACTGACCGTCCAGGCCGACGCGGCTGACCGGGCCGACCCGGTTGTCAACCTAGAGTGGGCCTTCTCTGGCTTCAAATAAGCCAAGTCAACAAGCAGCGAGCTCTAGTGTTATACATGTGGCCATATGCTATGCCTCCGTCTGCCGGTCTAATGGAAATACGTACCCCACAAGTGCAAAGCACTGCCGTCGTGGGCCAGGACCTTATCCATTTGTACAGCGGAGAGGAGGTATCACATGCCGAGTATCAGTGCCGGTGACACCGCGTGGATGATAGTGGCCACTGCCCTGGTGATGCTCATGACGCCAGGCCTTGCTTTCTTCTACGGCGGTCTTGTCCGCCGGAAGAACGTTCTTTCAGTAATGATGCAGTGTTTCATTCTGCTGGGTGTGTTAAGTCTGCAGTGGGTCTTATTTGGATACAGTCTCGCTTTTGGCCCTGACCACGGGGGTGTGATTGGCGGTCTAAGCTGGGCGGGCCTGCGTAATGTGGGTTCTGAGCCAAACGCAGATTACGCAGCGACGATTCCACATCAGCTCTTCATGTTGTTTCAAATGATGTTCGCGGTTCTCACACCAGCTCTGATCACCGGAGCGTTTGCCGAGCGCATGAAGTTCAGCGCTTTCGTCTTGTTCTCTTTCCTGTGGGCAGTCATTGTGTATGACCCGATGGCTCACTGGGTATGGGGCGTAGGGGGCTGGTTGCGCGAACTAGGCGCCTTAGACTTCGCCGGGGGCACTGTGGTACATATCAACGCTGGTATGGCCGCCCTGGCTGCGGCTTTGGTTATTGGAAAGCGTCACGGATATCCTGACATCTCGCCTCCGCACAATCTTCCGTTTGCCATCCTGGGTGCGGCTCTCCTGTGGTTTGGTTGGTTTGGATTTAACGGAGGAAGCGCTCTGAGTGCTGGCGGCCTTGCTGTGTCGGCCTTCCTCTCTACGCAGTTGGGGGCGTCTGCAGCAGCTATTGCCTGGGCTGCGGTAGAGTGGATCAGGGGTAAGAGGCCGACCGCCCTTGGGACCATCTCCGGAGCGGTGTCTGGGCTAGTAGCTATCACGCCAGCGTCGGGATTCGTCACGCCACTTGGGGCGATGGCAATCGGGGCCATAGCTGGTGTGGTCTGCTATCTCGCTGTAGTGATAATGAAGGCGAAGCTCGGCTACGACGACTCTCTCGATGCCTTTGGCGTGCACGGAGTCGGCGGAATGGTGGGAGCGCTTTTGACTGGGCTCTGGGCTACCACCGCTGTTAACCCGGCCGGGGCTGACGGAGTTTTTCACGGAGGCGGGAGTCTCCTGTTGTGGCAGTTTGTTGCTATGGCTGCGTGTGCGGTCTACTCGTTCGTCCTTTCTTACGGAATCCTCAAGCTCGTTGATAAGGTGATCGGGCTTCGAGTTTCTGAGGAAAAGGAGAAGATAGGGCTCGACCTGACTCAGCACAGCGAGTCAGCTTACACCCTCGTAGGGTAGGCATTGTGGGGCCAGGAGGTATAAGCCGTGAAATACATCATTGCAATAATTCAACCCGACCGGCTAGATGAGGTCATGGCCGCGCTTGAGAAAAGAGAAGTCAATTTGGTGACGGTCTCTGATGTGGTAGGTAGAGGGCGTCAGAAAGGGGTAGCGGAGGTCTACCGTAGCCATGTGGAGCGGGGCGGCCTGTTGCACAAGGTCAAAATCGAAATAGCGGTAAACGACTCGTTTGTAAAGCCGACCGTTGAGGCCATTATCGAAGGAGCCCGGACGGGGAACATAGGGGACGGCAAGATTTTCATCCTGAATCTTGAAGAGTGTGTCCGGATTCGGACGGGTGAGACAGGATCGGTGGCTATCGGTTAGGTCGATCACGCCCGTTGAGTTATGGGTGTGTTGAGTGAGGCGCGGGCCCCGGCTTGTGCCGGGGCCCGCGCCCATTTGCGAAGGTAACCAAAGTCTCACGGTCGGAGCCCAAACAAAGTGCCGCGGTCGGAGTCCGACCGAAGTCTCGCGACGAGGGTCTTGTGCGACTAAAGTCTTGCGGCCGGAGCCATATGGCTCCGGCCGCATCGGTAGGGGGGAGGTTTGTCAACCGAGACCGAAGGAATAAACTACAACACGGGCAGGTAGCGCTCGATCTCCCAACGCGTAACCAGGCTCTTGTATTCGTTCCATTCAGCTCTCTTGTTGCGAATCAAATAGTCACACACGTGATCTCCCAGGGTCTCGCGCATGAAACTAGACCGTTCAAACTCACGCAGCGCCTGATGAAGATCTTCGGGGAGAGACTCAATACCAGCCGCCCTGCGCTCTTCCTCCGACATCTCGTAGATGTTGTTGCTGGCCTCGGGTGGCAGTTCCATGCCTTTTTCGATGCCGTCAAGTCCCGCCGCTAGCATCACCGCAAAGGCGAGATAGGGATTGCAGGCAGGATCGGGATTACGAAGTTCGATACGGGTGGCTTTTTCCTTGCCTGGCTTATAAAGGGGGACTCGGACCATCGCCGAGCGGTTGCGCCTAGCCCAGCAAATGTACACCGGGGCTTCATAGCCGGGCACCAGTCGCTTGTAGGAGTTGACCCATTGATTGGTCACCAAGGCCATCTCTTTAATGTGATACAGAAGCCCTGCTATATAGGACTTGGCTATCGGGGAGAGGTTGTATTCGTCATCGGGATCAAAGAAAGCGTTCTGATCTCCTCGAAAGAGCGACTGATGCACGTGCATCCCCGAGCCGTTTACTCCGTAAATGGGCTTGGGCATGAATGTGGCATACAGGCCCTTCTGGTGGGCGATCTCTTTGACCGTAAGTCGGTAGGTCATCACTTGGTCGGCCATAGTGAGCGCATCTTTGAAGCGCAGATCTATCTCATGTTGCGAAGGAGCGACTTCGTGGTGCGAGTACTCAACCTGGATTCCGAGGGCGTGCAGGGCGTTGATGGTATCGCGTCTGAGGTCAGTTCCTGCATCCAAGGTAGTTAGGTCAAAGTACCCGCCCTGGTCAAGAATTTCGGTGCCCGTGCTGTCTTTGAAATAGAAAAACTCAAGCTCGGGCCCCACATACATGGTGAAACCCATAGACTTGGCTTTTTCCACCACACGCTTTAGAACGTACCGTGGGTCGCCCGCGAAAGGTTTGCCATCCGGGGTGCGGATGTCGCAGAACATCCTTGCTGCTCCCCCCGGGGCAGGTCGCCATGGCAGAATCGCGAACGTCGAGGGATCCGGCCAAGCTACCATGTCGGACTCTTCAATGCGGGTAAATCCCTCGATTGAAGAGCCGTCAAAGCCCATCCCTTCCTCAAAGGCGCCCTCCAGTTCGGCAGGAGTGATGGCGAAGCTCTTTAGATTTCCGAGGACGTCTGTAAACCATAAACGGATGAACCTGATGTCTTTTTCCTCCACTATGCGGAGTACGTCCTCTTTGGTTATCGGTCCTGGTCTTTGCTCGCCCATCGCTGACTCCTTTCCTTAGTTGTTTGGCGTTGGTTGACCTAGTACGCATACATGCGACCGTATGGCCGAGAGGTATAGGGGCGGATCTTGACGAAGGGTAGACCGAGGATTTCCTCGCAATCACAGGCCATGTACTCACAGTAGCTCCGTATGATCGCCTCAAGGCGAGCCTCGTCCGCGGGGCTCAGCTCTTCGGCGCACACTTCCCTTCCCAGTTGATGTTTGCTGACTGGGCCACGCACGTACATGACTCCGCCATGCATTCCGGTCCCTACATATGAGCCAACTGCTGGCTTCTTAAGATCGTGTAGCCCCAAAACCACGATCTCCCCGCCAGCCATGTATTCGCCGAGGAAGTCCCTCGCTCGGCCGCCTATGACTATGAGCGGCACCCGCTCTTCAAAAGCTTTCATATGGATGCCGACTCGATAACCCACGTCACCCTGTACGTACACGGCCCCGCCGCGCATTCCATATCCGATGACATCTCCGGCGTGTCCGCGGACCACCACCAGGCCGCTGTTCATAGTGTTGGCTACGCCGTCTTGGGCCCCGTCGTTTACTATCAGTGTGGGGCCGTCCATGAACGCCGCGAGGTCATTGCCAGGGACTCCGTTGACTATTACGGTCACGCCCTGACAGGCAAGTCCGGTTCCTATGTAGCGCTGCCCTCTTACGCCCTCCAAGACGATCTCAGTGGCGCCTTTCTCGACCAGCTCCCGGATCTGTTCGTTTAAGGTCTTGTAATAGATCCTGGTTGCTTCAATCACTGCCCGATGCCCGAATCTCTTGACTTTTGCGCGTTCTGCCCCTGGCTGACCGGCAGTTATTCGCCTTGGCTCAATCCCGGTGGGTCCTTTGCGGGCCGGGCCCGTTGGCACTCTTCTTATTGTTGTTGAATCGATGGTCATACTGCACCTGCCGGCTTCACTCCTAGGATGCTGAGGGTGTTTGCGTCTAAGCCCAAACCTCTCAGACGTTCACGACTTCCTCTGAGGCTTTCGATAGCGTTCACGCCTAAGGCTCCTAGTACTTCAGCCATTTCGTGAGTCCAGGCTCGTACGAGGTTTATGAGCTGGGTCGCTCCCCATTCAGGATCAAGGCGGCGAGTAAGCTCGGGACGCTGGGTACAAATTCCCCAGGAACATGAGCCCGTGTGGCACTTCTGACACACGTGGCAACCGAGAGCTACTAAAGCTGCCGTGCCAATGGCGCAAGCATCCGCGCCTAAAGCGATAGCCTTGATAACGTCGGCGGCGCTTCTGATCCCACCGGCGGCTATCAGGGAGACTCGGTTGCGAATTCCCTCATCGCGTAGCCTCTGGTCCACAACGGCAACTGCAATCTCAATTGGTATGCCAACGTGGTCACGGATAATGAGGGGCGAGGCCCCCGTCCCTCCGCGGAAGCCGTCCAAGTAAACGATGTCGGCTCCTGCTCTAACCACGCCTGAGGCAATGGCGGCAACATTGTGCACGCACGCGATTTTCACCGAGACCGGCTTGTAGTTTGTGGCCTCCTTTATGGCGTAGACAAGTTGTCGCAGATCTTCGATCGAGTAAATGTCATGGTGAGGGGCGGGGGAGAGCGCATCGGTTCCCTGGGGAATCATCCGGGTTAGCGAAACCTGTCGGTCAATCTTCTCTCCTGGAAGATGGCCCCCAATGCCGGGTTTTGCTCCTTGACCTATCTTTATCTCCACCGCGGCGCCGGCCTGGAGGTAACTGGCATCTACCCCGAAACGTCCCGACGCGCACTGGACGATGATATGTTCCCTGTACGGTTCCAGATCGGCATGGAGACCTCCCTCACCGGTGTTCATGTACGTGCCCAACTCTTGTGCGGCCATAGCCAGTGCTTTATGCACGTTGAGGGAGACCGATCCATAACTCATCCCTGCAAACATGATCGGGGTCTCCATACAGAGCTGGGTGTCGAGTTCGGTGGCTAGACGAAGTGTGGCGCCGGATTCCGATATGCTTTCTACTATCTCGAGAGAGTCCGGTTTTCTGCCCAGGTAGGTTCGCAGCTCCATAGGTTCCCGCAAGGGGTCAATGGAGGGATTGGTAACCTGGCAGGCGTCAAGTAGCAGATGATCGAATATTCTCAGGTAGGGCTTGTCGTTGCCCATACCGGTGAGCAGGACTCCGCCCGTTTCAGCCTGCTTCCAAATGGCCTTGATAGCATTGTCTGTCCAGTTATCTTGGGCCTTAAAAGCCAATTCGTTCTTCTTGACCGTGATGGCTTGGCCGGGGCAGAAAGTCACGCATCTGTGGCACGCCCCGCACTTTGAGTGATCCGGCAAAGGTCTGTTGCGCCCTTCGTCCCACGAGTACACACCCCAGCCGCATTGCCGAACACATCGCCCACATTGAAGGCAGGAGGTCTCATCAATGTACACGCGAAATTCAGGCGGGATGAGGGTCCGAGTTCCCATCACCTTCCCCCCGAGGCAACACGTTGTGCAACTCTTCGCTGGCCGGCAGTCTGATGTGCCCGAGCCAGTGCTTTTTCTCGGCCCTTTTGGCTCACGACAGCGATCACCGGCTCTCCCGCTGCTGGCATCCAGCTTTCGTCAGGCTTGGGGCAGACTTCCCTGATCGCTGATTCTTCGCTGGCTACGTAGATGGCGTCACCCTTTCTGGCGGCAACCAGAGGTCGCAGTTTGATGCGGTCATTGAGCGCCACCATGCCATCACGAGTGCCAAGTACGACGGCGAATGGGCCGTTTAACAATGCTTGCCCATAAACCATGCGCAAAGCAGTGTAAAGCCGCCGTTCTTCTTCGGGCATGAGGTCGATGTCTCTCCAAAACGGAGCTGCAAGCGCTTTGCAGGCGAGCTCGATGGGTAGCTTGTGTCTCCTGAGCAGAAGGTCAAACAAGTATGCGACTACTTCGGTGTCGGTTTGTAGCGTGCACCGGTAACCAAACATCTCCAGGTAACGGCGGTTTATCCCGTAGGAGCTGATTTCTCCGTTGTGGACCACCGAGAAGTCGAGGAGAACGAAGGGATGAGCACCGCCCCACCAGCCCGGAGTATTAGTGGGAAAACGCCCATGGCCCGTCCAAGTCCACCCCTTGTATTCGTCGAGACGGTAGAACTCTCCTACTTCCTCAGGGAACCCTACCCCCTTGAAGGCGCCCATGTTCTTGCCCGAGGAAGCGACAAAGGCTCCGTCGATGAACGCGTTGATATCCATCACCGCATGAACCACATAGTCTTCCTCGGTGAGCTGCGTTTCGATCAGCCGCTCGGGCGTTGGGTCTAGGAAGTACCGCCACAAGATCGGTTCGTCTTCTATTCCTTTTACTGGCTTGGTGGGAATCGGCTCATCCATGACGACGCGGAAGTTCTTCCGTAGATACCGTTCGGCGTCTTGCTTTGCTCCCTTGTCGCTAAACAGGAGGTGGAAGCAGTAGAACTGGGGAAGCTCTGGGTAGATCCCGTACCCAGCAAAGCCCCCTCCGAGCCCATTTCCGCGGTCGTGCATGGAAGCCATGCCTCGCACTATCAGTTCGCCGCTCACGCGTTTTCCAGACTGGTAGCAAATACCCATGAGTCCGCAGTTGCCAAGGATGCGACTGGAGGCTTCTTCGCGGTAGCTAGGGCGCTGCTGAAGGAGGGAAGTAGCTCTACTCATTGTTCCGTCTCCCCGTCGGTCTGGCTCAAGAGTTGTCTTATTTCGCTTGCTCCGTTTTGTGGCAGTGGCGGCAAGCCGAGTTTCTCCCTGATCTGTGGTCGGCTCACGCCCAACGTGCCGCGGGAGATAAATTCTTGGTAACCAATGCGGAGCGACGAAGGTGAATTTCCCCTAAGGGCGGCCAAATGGCGGAGTTTTTCGAACATCCATGCAAGGCCAAACCCGCTGTGGCATTTTTCCACGCAGGTCATGCAGTCCAGACACTGCCACGGGTCAGGAGCAGCCAGTACTTCCTCGAGCCGTCCGTCCAGCAGCGTGTGGACCGCATGCAAAGGACGGAAACCGCATCCGGTCGTAGCCACAGGGCAGTCTTGGTCGCACGCTCCGCAGGTAGCACACGTCTCAAGGATGGACAGATCAAAATGCTCCGCCAGCGCCTTGCGGGCTTCTAGCTTCTGGGCCCACTGCGTGAGAAAAGCAGATGCCGACGTGCGATGCAGGTC
Organism: Thermoleophilia bacterium; assembly: GCA_026415615.1. Lineage (GTDB taxonomy): Bacteria > Actinomycetota > Thermoleophilia > RBG-16-64-13 > RBG-16-64-13 > JAOAGT01. The sequence goes on from JAOAGT010000001.1 coordinate 603,725, forward strand.
GATCCCGATTTCCTGTGGCTCGTGGCCAAGGGCTAGAGCCACTAGCTCAGCGACATAGAAAACCGGAATGCTGCCGAGTTCAGATCTCTCGCGCGCCTGGTTGAGGTCGAACTGCAAGAAACAGGCCGGGCAGGCAACGACCAATCCATCTACATCCAGGTCACGTAGTTCGGTCAGTTTGAGCTGAACCAGCTCCTGTGATGGTTCCCTATGGCCAGCTCGTTCCAATGCGTTTCCGCAGCAAAGCATCTTGTTGCTGTAATCAACAACCAAAGCACCAAGGTTGCGGAGGAGTTCCTCAAGCTTTGTAGGAGCAAGGGGGTTGTCCCAACGTACTGAGGGACTAGGACGAAGAAGATGACAACCGTAGTGAACCGCCAGCTTCATTCCCCACAAAGGCCTTCTCACCCTCCTGCGCAGGGAGGCGGCGCCTATCTCGTCGCACAGCCACTCAGCGAGGTGCCAAACGGGCACGGACAACTCCAGTCTCCTACCGTTTTGCGCAAGTTTCTCCCCGATCCGCCGAGCAAGCCGCCAGTCCTTCTTTAGCAACGAGAGCGTCTGCTTAAACGTCGAGTAGCAACCGCTGCAGGGGGTAACGAGCGGTGCCCCGTTTGCAGCCGCCACGCTGAGGTTGCGAGCCGCGGTTAAGTAGAAGGCATGTTCGTCAAGTGTCCTTACCAACTGAGTTTCGGGGCAGCAGGTAAATCCCGAAGGGTCGGTCACTGCAACCCCAAGCTCAGCCAGGACTAAACGAGTGGCTTTCTCTATAAAAGGTAGACGTGCGGGGATCGTGCAACCCCAGAAGATTGTAACCGGCCTCATTGGCTTGCCTCGCCCATAGAACTCACAGCTCCCGAAGTGGCTTGCCTACCCTGTGCAAATTACGCGCAGTAAGAGTACCAGCAGTCTGCGTGCACAGCCTTGTGCATGTGGCTAAAACGGTAGGCTTCTGATTGGACCTAAGGCCACCGAAGCTATGATACCGAAGCTAAGACGCTTACGGAGGAGTGATCAGAGAGCTCTGAACGTGATTGAACGAGAGACGGTGCGGCGGGCGGCAGCGACTACTCTCGCTCGAACGGTATCCCAAGGCCGCGAGGCTGTGTTACCCGTAAGACGCGAACGAGTCTCAAGAAGGCTTTGCGCATGGGGGCAGGCAGGGCGATTGTTACTCGCTCCACCCATTCGGCATTGCCAACGTTAACCAATAACAGCGTGAGGATCATGAGGGGGAAGGGGGCCACCTGTAGCACCTGAGAAGGTACGCCTTGGAGGCTCGGTTGAAGAACCACGCTAAGCCACTGCAGGAGTCCGAAAAGGTAGGCGCCGAGTGCGCCACGTACCGGATTCCAAGCTCCGAAGATAACAATGGCAAGGGCAATCCATCCCATCCCATCTAGGCCGGATATGGTGCCCTTCCATCCAGCCTTAACCGACAGGGAGAACATGGGGCCGGCCATACCAACCAGGGCTCCTCCAAGTACGGTGTACACATAGCGAACGACCTTGACGTTTATACCTCTGGCAAAAGCTGCCTCAGGACGCTCGCCCACCGCGCGAAGGACAAGCCCTGGCCTGGTGCGAAAGATCCACCACCATGCTCCTGCCACAAGGACAAAGCTAAAGTAGGTAAGCAGGTTGTGGCGGAAGAAGATCGTTCCAATAACTGGTATGTCAGCCAGACCTGGGATGGGGTGGACAGCTAGTGTGGGCCCCTTTTCGCCCATGAAGGGGTTTCCCAAGAAATAGGAGAGGTCCCGACAGAACAGGGTAAGTACAAAGCCCACCGCCACTTGCGACTGGCGAAGCGTGATGCTGCTTACAGCTATAACTAGGGCCACCGCAGCGCCTATCCCCGCGCCGGCCAAGAGTGCCAATGGAATGCTTCCGGACTTCAGAGCGACCACAAAACTGCCCATGGCGGATAGGAGGATCGTTCCGTTAACTGAGAGGTTGATGACCCCTGCCCGCTCTGTCAGTGTCTCGCCGACCGTCGCCACAACCAGGGGAGCTGCCGAAGCGAGAACGCCGCCAAGGCCTATGACTATGCTGGCACTATCCACTCAGACTCCCTTGCGCAGACTCGGCGGTGGCCAACTTGCGGAGATAGCGCTGCCTGGCTCCCTCTATCAAGAGGACAAACAAGACCAGGCAACCTTGCAACACTCCTGAAAGGGTGGAATCGAGCTTAAGAACGATAGGCAACTGAATGCTTCCGATATTAAGAGCCGCAAAAAACAAGGCTACCGGGGCCACCCATAATGCCCGGTACCTTATAAGCATTGCTACCAGAAGTCCTAGAAAACCGTACCCGCTAGAAATAGAAGGTATGAGACGGTGATAGACTCCGGTCACCTGGACTGCCCCGGCGAGACCAGCTATGGCTCCACAGATCAAGAAAGCCACCAGGCCGTACTGCCAGGTGGGTACTCCGAGCAGAAAAGCAGCTCGGCTGTTGGCGCCCACTGCTCGAAGCCTGAGACCTGCGTGGGTTCGCTCCAGAAGTACATATACTGCCGCTGCGATTACGATTCCAAGTATCAGGGACCATATGCTCAGCCGTAGGCTTCCAACGGTGGGGAGCCACAACTTTTCTGGAAAAGGTTCGGTTCCACTCATCGAGCCTACTCCGGGACGCTTCCACGGGCCAAAGATCAGCCACAAGGTCAGGGCCGTGGCCACAAAGTTGAGTCCCAGGCCGCCGAAAATTTCGTTTACTCCACCGAAGGTCTTTAATAGCCCAGCGAGCCCCGCCCACAAAGCTCCTCCAATGGCTCCAACAAGCATGGCTGTCACCAGAATTAGCGCGGGAGGCAGCGCGGTGTGCTGAAGCGCCCGGAGTGCGGCTGTCGTCAGCACCGCCCCGAGCACGATCTGGCCTTCCACACCTATGTTCCAAAGGCCGGCGGCAAAGGTCACTAAGACTCCAGAGGAAGCTAGAAGGAGCGGCACCCAGGCTACAAGGACGTTAGACACGTTTCCCATAGATCCGCCGATGCCGCGGGCAATTTCGGCAAAAGCTCGGAGCGGCGGTGCCCCGGCGACAAACAGGATGAGGCTTGTGATGAGTAGAGCCCCCACCAAGGCGGCAAACTGCAGCCCTACGTTAGCCCACGTACGTCCGTGTGAAGCCTTGGAGCCCGAAGAAGTCACCGCCCGCCTCCGGCTATCAAGACCCGCCTCCAGCTGTCAAGACCGACCTCCACCTATCAAGAGCCCCAATTGTTCCGGGGTGGCCGAGGCGGCGTCTAAGGGCCCGGATACTCTCCCGGCAAAGAAAACGAGCACGCGGTCGCTGTAGCGGAGAATTTCGTCAAGGTCGCTTGACGAGAATATGATGGCTGCACCCCTACGGCACCGCTCTCTAAGTTTCTCCCACAAGTAAGCAACCGATTCAACGTCCAGGCCACGTGTGGGCTGCTCAAGGAGTAGCAGTCGGGCATCTGGCTCCACCAGGGCCAGCAGAGCTCTCTGCTGGTTGCCGCCTGATAACGACTCCACCCGGTCGTTGGGCTTGCCTTTGATATTGAATTCAGCTATTCGAGTCGCAGCCGCCTCGTGCCCCTTCTCTCTGTGCAGAAAGAACCCTGGTTTTCTTTGTATTAGGAGGAAATGATCGGCAAGAGAAAACCCAGGAATCAATCCTTCCTCCAAGCGGCTCGCTGGCACATAAGCCACTCCCCTGGATCTCAGGTGACGATAGGACTTGCCAGTTACGTTGGTTCCCGAGAGCCAAAGTCGTCCTTCGGTGGTGGGGACCAACCCAGCACACGCTTTAAGAAGCAAGGTTTGTCCGCTTCCCTCCATGCCGGCAAGACCTATGACCTCTCCTTCCCGCACTTCAAGGTCCAGCCCCGCGAAGGCAAGCCGCCCTTGTTGAGCTCCCACCCTTTCCAGGCGTAGCACCACTTTGTCCTGCGAACAGCTTTCGGGAGTCTGCTCTGCTACTTCTCGCTCAAACATCATCGAAACGAGCTCGTCTACAGCAAATGGGGGAGAGGCTTCGCCGACCTTCTTACCTCGCCGTAGTACGGCCACACGAGTGCAGAGTTCTTGTACCTCGTCGAGCTTGTGCGACACAAAAAGTACGGTCCGACCTTCCGCAGCCAGGCGGCGCAGTGTGTCAAACAGCTGTTGGCGTTGCAGAGCGCTGATTCCGGTGGTCGGTTCGTCAAGGATCAAGACTCGCGCGCCTAGCCACAGTAACCGCAGGAGTTCAAGTTGCTGCCGCTCTCCCACTGTGAGAGAGCCCACTTCGGCCCTGGGATCAAACGGGAGACCTAAAGACTGAGCCAAGGCGGCTATCTGAGCTAGAGCGACGCGTCGTTTTGGGACAATGCCTCCCGGGGCGCCTACCAGCATGTTATCGGCGATGCGCATGGGGGGAAAGTCCATGGGGTCCTGGTGCAACATGCCCACGCCGTGTCTTAGGGCGTCCGCCGGGGAGCGAAAAACAACGGGCTGACCATCAAGGGTGATCCTTCCGTTGTCGGCTGTCAGGTACCCCGACAGAATCTTCATGAGAGTGCTCTTGCCGGCGCCGTTTTCGCCTAGAATTCCTTGGATGGTTCCTCCTGGAACAGTGAGAGTAATGCCGTCGTTAGCTCTAACGGTCCCAAAGTGCTTGTGGATGTCTAAGAGAGAGACTTCCATCTAAAACTCAACGATTCGCAGCCTATCTGGTTTCTGCAGCCTACCGAGCTTCTGACCCCAAAAGACAACCGGAAAGGGGAGACCAAAACGGCCTCCCCTTTCTGAGTCGTGCGTTGGTTCTGGCCAGTTACGGCTCATTCGGAGACGCTTTGCCCCTCCATCCCTTGAAGCAGTTGCGGCAGATACCAAATCTGCTGGTCGGTCGCCACTTCGCCTTCCGCCAGGTAGGGAGTTCCATCCTGCAGGTTTAGTGGGCCTACCCACAAGTTCAAGCCCTTGGCCAGCTCAGCGATGAACTCGTCCACCTTGGCCGCAGCTTCAGCGGAAAGACCCTCTCCCTTGGCAAAACCGATCATGGAGGTGTCCGGGTTGTTGATGTCTGTCCAGTCGGGTCCTACCCAATGCCAGAAGCTGCTCCACTGTCCCTCGCGAGCCGCCGCCACAGCTGCAAGGTACTCTGGGCCCCAGTTAAAGTAGGGCACGCCCAACGCCACCGAAGGAGCCTCGGCCAAGGCGCCCACATAGTCGTACGGAATGGCATATACCTGTTTGCCGGCCTCCGTGAGCTTGGCGGCTTCAACTAGGGCTTCGGTCGTATCTATACCGGAAATGACCACGTCGTAGCCCTGGTTATAGAAGTTATCGGCCACCTGCGTCGGATCCGCGGTAACACCGGGAATGTTGAACCAGAAGCCAATCCAGTTGACGGTGAACTTGAGCTCAGCCGGGTCCTTCCCGAGGTATTTGGTCCATACATACCGGGCTCCAAGATACGAGGAGGCGGCCAGTCTTCTGGTCTCGTCGTTGATCAGGGGGCCCAGGTAGCCAATCTTGCCTGTTTTTGTGGTAAGAGCGGCTGCAGCCCCGGCGATCATCTTGCCGTATTCCATTTTCCCCATGATGTTGCTTAGGTTGGGTAGGTTCTGATAATCCTTACCCTCTTTCCAGGCTCCATCTCCTGAGGTATGTACCACGGGGATATCCGGATGGGCTTTGGCGAAAGCGTGTGCTCCGTCCTTCATGTCATCTGAAGTAAAGAAGATCATCTGTGCGCCCTGCGCAAGCAGCTCTTCCGCCAGCTGCTCTACTGTGGTTCCCGGCCGGTCCGAGCTGTTGGCCTTGTCCACATAAACCATCTTGGCCCCGGGAAGCTTTTTCTCGACGTAAAGACCGCCTTCGTAGTTGGCCTGACTCCAACCGTTGTCGTTGTACGGACCTACTAGGATCATGCCAAAAACGAATTCCTCTTGGGCGGGCTCGGTACTCGAAGAGGTGGAGGATGATTCGGCAACAGAAGAAGTAGTGGTAGAGGACTGCGCAGCTGCTGTAGTGGTGGTGGCTTCTTGCTTTTCGCCGCCGCAGCTAACCGCCACCGCTGCCAATGCCAGGACCGTCAGCAGCGCTACAAGCTTGACTATTGAGCGAAAACGGATTTTGGGCATTTCTGCAAGCACCTCTTTCCTGACCGTTGCGCGTTGTTACAGTTCGATTATCTTCATCTCGTAGATCTCGTCGATCTCGAGGCACCGATCCACGGCCTCTTGCGGAACCGGGTTGTCTAGCCCCAGAATCATAATTGAATCTTGCGCGATGTTGTCAATCCCGCTAGAAGTGACCATGCGCGAGATGTTCACCCCGTATTGGCCCATAATAGTGCCCACTCTACCGATGACACCTGGCACGTTCTTATGGGGGGCGTAAGCGAGCCTGCCTTGGGGCACGAACGTTATGGGATGCTCGCCAATCTGCACAATGCTGGGGTGTTTGTGCTCGAGTACGGTGCCGGCGATCATAAACTGCTCGCCGGATCCCTCTGTCACGACCAGACGAATGAGATTGCGATAATCGCCGCTATCTGAGGAAATAGTCTCTCTCACCTCTATGCCCATCTGCTCGGCTACAAAGCCGGCATTCACAAAGTTGACGCTCCCTCGAGACATAGTTCCCTGAAGGATTCCTTTTAGAGCCGCCAAGGACAGGATCTTAGCGTCCTCCGGCACCTCGATGTCTTTGCCGGCGAAGACTATCTCAATGCGCTTTGCACTCTGACGGCGAATGTGGCGGTAGAGGATGCCCATTTTCTCTGCCAAGGCAATGAAAACCTTGAGCTTGTTGTAGGTATCCTCAGAAAGGCTAGGAATGTTGAGAGCGTTCTTTACGATCTCCCCCCTTAGCCCAGCGATGACCTCGGCCACTACTTCTTCGCCTACGCGCCGCGACGCTTCAAAAGTCGAGGCGCCCAGATGAGGTGTACCGACGACGTTATCGAATTCGTAGAGCGGATGGGAGTACTGCGGTTCATTGACCCAAGTGTCTATGGCGGCAGAGGCAACGTGCCCCGATTTGAGGCCGCGGTAGAGTGCCTCTTCGTTTATGATACCGCCGCGGGCGCAGTTTACGAGCCGCACTCCCTTTTTCATCATGGCGATCTGAGGATCGCTAATCATGTTGAAAGTTTCTTCTGTCTTGGGCGTATGGATAGTTATAAAGTCGGATTCGCGTAAGAGCTCTTCTAGAGTTTGCTTCTTTTCCACGCCCAGGTTGGCAAAGCGAGAGTCAGGAATGTAGGGATCGTAGGCTATGACCTTCATGCCAAAGCCGCGAGCCCGCTGGGAAACCAGTCCACCGATGCGACCCAGACCTATGATGCCTAACGTTTTCCCGTAGAGCTCGCTGCCTTCAAATTGCTTGCGTCCCCATTTGCCGCTCCTGATGAACCGATCGGCCCAAGGAATATTGCGGCTGCTCGCAAGTAGCATGCCCATCGTATGCTCGGCGGCCGACACGATGTTGCTTTCGGGGGTATTACAGACAATCACCCCCTTCTTAGTAGCGTAAGCGATGTCGATGTTATCGACTCCCGAGCCCGCTCGCCCCACGATACGCAGGTTGACTGCAGCGTCCAAGAGTTCCTTGTCCACAATGGTCTCGCTGCGCACAATAAGGCCGTGATACTGAGGAATGATGGAGAGTATTTCCTCTCGGCTCATGTTGTACTTAACATCCACCGAGCAGACGGCTGCCAACTTAGCGATGGCCTCGTCATCCATGAGCTCGGCAATGAGAACCTTGTAGTTGCTAAGATCCTCCAAGAACGCCTCCTGGTTGGTCGGACATCTCGGCACCCAGCGACAGGCAGACGATGCCCGCGTGGAGAATCTCTAGGCTAACACACCGGCGGCAAAATCATCCACCGTGCCAGCCTCGGAGGTAAGGCTGACGGGACTTAAGGCTGACTTAAGGCTTACTGAGATCCGAGCAGCGCGGACCAGGCACGCTCCGGGGGTCGTCGCTCAGGAACGGGCACGTGAGGGATGAGACCCTCGTTCCATTCCTTCGAAACGTAGAGGTTGCAATAGCAACTGCCGTAGTCCCGCACGTCAGCCTCGCGGTAGGCACAAGGGCAGATGATGTCCCTGTCTTTATCTCGGTCGCCTGAAGCCAGTCGGCACGGGCAGGACATGTATCCGTATCGGTCCTTATTGCGAAGTAGTCCCTCGAGCAGCTGCCGTACATAGTCTTCGTCTTTGGGGAAAAAGTACCCCTTGGGTTCGTTTACTCGTTTTAGGCGCTCGTAGAGCTCATCCACTTCGCTCATAGTCCCAGAGCCTCCCTAATCTCGGCCTCGCGGTAGCCAACGATTACTTTGTCTCCGATAACAAGAGTCGGAAATGAAGTCTGAGGATTAAGCTTGCGGACCTCTTCCACCACTTTCTTCAATTCTTCTCGGGGAAGTAAGTCCACGTCGATGTAGTCGTACTCTACCCCGTTATCTTCAAGAAGCTTCTTAGTGTTCCGGCAGTGTCCGCACGTGCTAAGCGCGTACAAGAAAGGCCTTTGTTTTTCCATGACTTTCCTTTCTGCCTCGAAGTCTGATGTTTCTTCGTGCTCCTAATAGCGGTAATACCCCGAAGGTCGGCTGTTTACTCTGGCCGCTTTGTGGTTAGAAAAGACTGACAGGGTGGTGTGATCAGCTTCTACCAGGAGCTTTTTAAGGCACAGGGTCAGGCAATGGCCACAGAAAGGGTGGGGGTAATGGGCACAGAAAGTAGAGTTGGCTTGGTTCGGCGCACCGGACGCAAAGAGCTTGCTCAGCGCTTTCGCAGTCAGCACATGGGACTGGCTCTGCGTCCGTCTGGACATATCCTAGCTACGGCGGCGACCACGATCGTGCTTTTCCTGCTTGTGTTCTCTTCCTGGACTGGTACAACGGTGGCTGGGGGGCCTGATTTCGTGGACGTCCAGGGTGACGAATGGTTTGCCTCGGCTCTGACCGAGCTCTCAGCTCGGGGGATCGTTCAGGGTTTTCCCGACCAGTCTTTTGGACCCGAGCGTTTCGTGACGAAAGGCCAACTAGCCATTTTTCTCGCCCGAGTTCTGCGTCTAGACAGCTCTCAAGTAGATCCTGTCTCCTGTCTTGTTAACGCGCAAGTCGTCGACGAGACCGAGGTCTCTGACTTTAGGCCTTTTCAGTTAGCGTCTCGACAGGAGGCTGCCGCATGGTTAATGCGAGCTGTCTTGCGTCTGGCCGGTGAGGATAGGACAGGTTGGCCGCTTGACGAGATGAGCCTGAGCTCGGACGAGGGGTCGTCATCCCTCATAGGAGGGCAAGAACAGGATGAGCTAGATGCGTGGCTGGGAGCGTTTCTTGACCGCAATATGATTGACCCACGGTTTTCGAAGTACGTCGCCGAGGCCTTTCGTCTGGGCATTTTTCGTGGGGCGGGAGACGGGTACTTCTATCCCACTATTCCTTTGACAAGAGCAGAGGTGGTGGTGATCCTTCACCGAGCCTTTGTATCGCCGAGCCAGCCGCTCGAAAGTCCGCCGAACCCTACACCGGCCGCGGCAGCATACTCTCCCCTCGAGGTAGGTTCCACGGGGAGAACGGTTCTCATGCTCGAGCGTCGCCTAAGTCAACTTGGGTACGTATGCGGCGATGTCGATGGTGTCTACGACAGGCGCACAAGAGATGCAGTCATGGCCTTCGAGAAGTTTGAGCGGCTTGACCGTGACGGGACTGCTGAACCAGAGGTTTGGGCCCGGCTTTTCTTTGCTGCGGAGACTCCGGCTGCAAGATTGGATTTGCCTGGCAAAAGGGTGGAAGTAGATCTTTCCCGTCAGGTGATGTTGCTCATCGTTGATGGGCGAGTAGTTGCCGTTGTTCACGTCTCAACTGGAAAGGCGGGAACTCCGACCGGGCACGGGACAATATGGCTCAAGCAACGGGGCTGGGTGGAGTCTTCTGTGGGTTGGATGTACTACCCCTGCTACTTCTGGCCTCGCATTGCTATTCACGGGTCTTCGAGTGTTCCCCCGTATCCGGCAAGCCACGGATGTGTCCGAACTCCGGTGTGGATTGCTCCGGAGGTGTTTTCTTGGCTTCAGATAGGGACGAGAGTGGACGTGTACTACTAAGCAGCGCGTGCCGCCCACTAAAGAGCGCGTGCGGTTAGGAGCGCGCGTTCTCGGTGCGTAAACCTGCTAGTTCTCGCCGGAGAAGATCAAGCGCAGAGTAAGCAGCGCGCTCTCTGATCTGGTTGCGTTCCCCGAAAAGACGAAGCTTTTCGACAGTCACTCGCGTGCTTGTTGCGCATGCAACAAAAACGAGGCCAACTGGTTTTTCTGGCGTGCCGCCTTCCGGACCTGCGATCCCCGTAGTGGCGAGACCGCAGTCGGTTCCGAGGAGGTGTCTTACTCCTTGAGCCATTGCCTCAGCAACTTCTTGGCTCACAGCTCCCTTGGAGGCTAGAAGTTCCGCCGGAACACCCAACAACCGCTCCTTTACGCGGTTGTCATAAGCGATAACTCCCCCCAAGAAATATCTACTGCTGCCGGGTACGTCAGTGAGGCGTCTGCCGAGGAGACCTCCAGTACATGACTCAGCTACCGCCACAGTGAGCCCCTGGGCTTGAAGTGTAGCTCCCACCACCTCCGGCAGGGTCTCTCGACCCAGCGAATAGACGTTTGGTTCCAACAGAGACACGATCTGCTTGGTCACGCGCTCAAGCTCTTCTCGCCCCTCTTGATCTCCTCTTCCCCGGAGGATGACAGTTACCCCATCTAGTGCAGCACGGGTACCTATGCTAAGAGTCTTGCTGCGCCAGTTAAGTCCTGAAAGACGGCTAGCAATCACCGACTCGCCCAGCCCAAAGGTGCGAATTCGTCGCACACAGATTGCTTGGTGCTCCTCAAGTCGTTCTTCGAGCATAGGCTGGACATAGTTCTCCCACATGTGCTCAAGCTCCCAGGGCACGCCGGGGAGGGCTACGATGATGGTCGGCCCGTGCAACATCCAGAAGCCAGGGGCAGTGCCCAGAAATGGAATGTCATGTGCTCCCTGGGGAAGAAAGGCCTGCTTGCGGTTGCTTTCACTCATGGGCAGACTGCGAGCGGCAAAGCGCTCCCTTATCTGCTCGAGCAATTCTTCATGGAACTCAAGAGACCTTCCTGTTGCGGCGGCCACTGCTTCACGGGTAAGGTCATCTTCTGTGGGGCCTAGGCCACCGGAAAGTACGAGAACCGAGGGCTTTCGGGATAGAGCCTCTTGAATTGCCTGAACTATGTCGCTCAGTTCATCAAGGACACATGCCGCTCGGGTGACCAAGATGCCCAGCTCCAAGAAGCGCTCTCCCAAGTAGACTTGGTTAGTGTTGACAGTGTCTCCGCGCAGCAGTTCGTCGCCCGTAAAGATGATCTCCGCGGTGTGGGTCTTGCCCAGTTCCGCGCTCGTATTGAGATCGTTCATGGTCGAGGCTCTCCCTTCTTGGTGCAGCAAGCCCTTCTTCACAGGGCAAGGATAAGCGTGTATGATAGCGCCAAAGGCCAGCGACACTAAGGAGCAGGCAAAGATGCTGAGTGATGGTGCTACTGTGAGCGTTTTGCGGCGTGCGGATGACGGGTCTTATGCTCGGTCTGCTCGTTGGTGGCGCCATCAGTTCGTTGGCACTGTTTACGGTGGGCAGCCCTTCTGGCTCTAGCCCCTCGCCTGCGGCGAGGGGCGCCTCCAGCGGCCGAGTGCTTTGACATTCGGCCATTGTGGCGCGATGGATGCGCCGATGTAGTGGTAGGATGCGAGCAAAGAAGGGATGCCATGAGCGAGAACAGAGACATACCAGGTAATCCGAAAACTTCTTCCAGTACTCGGCCCATTGCCGGCGGTCAGCCTGTTTCCATCAAATTTGACGAGCGTGGTCTCGTGCCATGCATAGTTCAAGATTGGCACACGGGGCAGGTGCTCATGCTTGCCTACATGGATGAGGAGGCTATTCGCCGGACGCTAGAAACCCGCACCACCTGGTTCTACAGTCGCTCGCGTCAGGAGTACTGGAATAAGGGTGCGACCTCTGGTCACATCCAAAAGGTGCGCGAGCTTAGGTATGACTGCGACGCTGACACCCTTCTTGCGTTGGTGGAGCAAACCGGGGTCGCCTGTCATACCGGAACCTACACCTGTTTCGACGACCGATGGCTTAGCGCGCCAGCTGATGAGGAGCCGCCTTTTCTCGCTAAACGAGAAAGGTAGGCAGCCATGAAATCGAGCGCGCTATCGGCCGCGCCTTCGCTAGCGGAGGTGCGGGCCCTTAGTTCCACGTATAACGTGATCCCCGTGGCGCATACGTTCATTGCGGACACTGAGACGCCAGTGTCAGCTTTTCTCAAGTTGCGCCAGCCCGCGGGGTGTTTTCTCTTAGAGAGTGCTGAGCGGGGTCTACAGCTGGGCAGATACTCGTTTCTTGGCATAAAGGCCTGGGAAAGCGTGCGTCTTTCTGGCCGGACGGTCACGGTACGTCGCGGGGGGGTAGACACCCAGTACGATCTTTCAGAACACGCTGCCGACCCGTTTGCATTCATGGCTTATCACCTCCAGCGCTATCGGGTTCCACCTCTGGAAGGGCTGCCACCGTTTGTGGGCGGGGCGGTAGGGTACTTTGGGTATGACTGTGCCCGATATGTGGAGCGGTTGCCCTCTGCTCCTCCCGACGATCTTGGCCTGCCCGATATGGCTTTCCTGCTTACTGACGTCATCGTGGTTTTTGATCATTTGCGGCACACGATTACCTTGCTTACCAATGTTTTTGTGGAGGAAGAACCGGATCTCGAGGCGGCCTATCGAGATGCTGTGGAGCGCCTGGCCGAGGTCAAGGATCGACTGCGGGCACCGGTTCCTCCGCCGCGCTGGGAACTTGGCCGCACCACTGGCGGCAGGGGTTCGGAACCTGATTTTGACGTGAAGTCCAACTTCAGCCGGGACAGGTTTCTTGAAGCAGTGGCTCGGGCGCGCGAGTACATCCATGCCGGGGACGCGTTTCAGATTGTTCTTTCGCAGCGCTTCGAGTGTCCTGTGAGAGTGAGCGGATTTTCCATTTATCGGGGGCTGCGGGCGGTTAACCCCAGTCCTTACATGTATTACTTGGCGTTCCGTGATTTTGAGATAGTCGGCTCCAGTCCGGAACCTCTGGTTACCGTGACCGGGAGGCGCGTTGAAACCAGACCAATAGCTGGTACGCGACCACGGGGAAGCACGCCGGCGGAAGACGCTGCCCTTGCCCAAGAAATGCTTTCGGACGAGAAAGAAAGAGCAGAGCACGTCATGCTCGTAGATTTGGGCCGAAACGACTTGGGCAAGGTTTGTAAGCCAGGTTCCGTCAAAGTGGCTGATTTCATGCAGGTGGAGAGATACAGCCACGTCATGCACATTGTCTCTTCAGTGGTGGGAGAGCTAAACGATGGTCTGGGCGCCGCCGATGCTCTCCGAGCTGTTTTCCCCGCTGGCACGGTGTCGGGTGCTCCAAAAGTCAGGGCCATGCAGATTATCGATGAGTTAGAGCCTACTCGTCGAGGCCCATACGCGGGTGCTATCGGCTATCTCAGCTACTCGGGAGATCTTGACTCCTGCATTTACATCCGGACCGTGCTGGTTCGCGATGGGAGGGCTTATATCCAAGCCGGCGCGGGCATCGTGGCGGATTCTGAGCCAGAGAAGGAGTTTGTCGAAACCCAGAACAAAGCGCGGGCCATGTTTCGAGCCATAGAGCTGGCGGAAGCGCAGGATGATTGGGAGTGAGGGGGGAGAAAGATGATGGCCAATCAGACTGACAATCTTGTGATCGAGCATACTTACACATTAGGCCGAGAGGCAGGCCGTTTCCCGGCTCCTGGTTTGAAAGACGTCAGGATTCTCGTAATCGATAACTATGATTCCTTTACGTACAACCTCGTCCAGTATCTGGCGGAGATCACTGCGACTGAGGTCCGCGTGTACCGCAATGATGAGATTACAGTTGAGGGTATCCGCGAGCATAACCCTACTCATATTGTCCTTTCTCCGGGACCCTGCACTCCCGACCAGGCTGGCATCAGTCTAGAGGTAGTGAAGGCCTTTGGCGGCCGGGTTCCAATACTAGGTGTTTGTCTCGGCCATCAGGCCATAGGACAGGCCTACGGAGGGGTTGTGGTCAGGGCTAAGGCTCCAGTCCATGGAAAGACGTCTTTGGTCCACCATGACCGGCGCGGCATTTTTGCCGGCCTTCCGCAACCTTTTGTTGCTACTCGCTATCACTCCTTGGTTCTTGATCGCGCGCTGCCCAGTTGTCTTGAAATCTCTGCCTGGACGCAAGACGGCGTCATTATGGGGGTAAGGCACCGCGAGTATGCGGTAGACGGGGTCCAGTTTCACCCGGAGAGTCTGCTTACAGCTGTTGGCAAAGATCTGCTGCGCAACTTCCTTAGCCATCGAGGAGGTCTGCGATGAGCGGGACGGTTGGCGTGAATGCGTCGAGCGTCGGAGCGGGAACATTAGCTCTGGTCCTTAGACAGCTGGCGGAAGGTCGAGACTTAGATCGTTGCCAGGCGGCAGACGCCCTTACTTTCATTGCTGAAGGCCAGGTGGAAGAGGCTCAGCTGGCTGCCTTTCTCATGGGCTTGCGAGTGAAGGGAGAGACAGCAGACGAAGTGGCGGGACTCTTGGAGACTATGCGCCGGCTGGTGGTCCCGGTTGAAACGCCATACCGTTCCCAACTCGTGGATATTGTCGGTACAGGAGGGGACGGGCTGGGCACTTTTAACATATCCACCACTGCGGCGTTTGTTGCGGCTGGGGCTGGGTTGCGTGTAGCCAAGCATGGTAACCGAGCGGCCAGCTCGCGGTGCGGCTCCGCAGATGTACTTGAGGCGCTCGGTGTCAGAATTGATCTGAGTCCCGAGCAAGTCAGGCAATGCATCGAACGAGTGGGGATCGGCTTCATGCTGGCTACTGCTCATCATCCGGCCATGAGCAAGGTTGCCCGGGTGCGAAAAGTGCTGGGTGTTCGTACGGTTTTCAACCTCCTTGGACCCCTCACCAATCCAGCAGGCGCACTGCGCCAGGTGATCGGCGTAAGCAGTCCTGAGTACCTACGGGTGCTGGCTGAAGCTCTAGCCCGTGTAGGGTGCAAGCACGCTCTTGTGGTTTGTGGTGAAGCAGGTATGGACGAGCTTTCCGTGACCGGACCCACTCAAGTAGTGGAAGTCAGGGATGGCGTGGTTGCTGGGGACTATCTGCTTGAACCAGAAAGCCTGGGTATCACCCGCTGCGACCTAAGTGCTTTGGCGGGTGGCACACCAGCCGAAAACGCAGCCATAACCCGGGCGATTCTATGCGGCGAGCGTGGGCCGCGCAGAGACGTCGTGCTTCTCAATGCTGGAGCTGCTTTATACGTGGGAGGAGCCGCTCCTAACATTGGCGAGGGAATGATCTTAGCTGAGAAAGCAATTGACAACGGCCAAGCTGCCGCAGTGCTTGATCTCATGGTTCGAATAACAAACGAATTAGCGTGCGAGAGAGACAAGCAAGGAAACGGAAAACAAACGGACGGGGAGCGGGGTGTATTCGATGCCACGCTTGTCTCCTAGGCAGGAAGATCCCGTAAACAGCCAAGGTGAGTGTTTGGCCGCCCGGCCGGACCAGTACCTTGTCCGCATACTCGCAGCTGTGCGTGCACGACTGCGGGGGAGGCAGGATGCTTTGTCGCTGGCGGAGCTGAAGAAAATTTGCCGCACCGCGCGACCAAGACCCTCACTGCGTGAGGCGCTGGTGGGACCGGAGCTTGCTCTAATCGCTGAGGTCAAGCGCGCCTCGCCCAGCGCGGGCGCGATCCGGCCCGAGCTTCGTGTTCACGAGGTGGTAAAGGTATACGAAGAGGCAGGGGCTCGGGCTATTTCAGTGCTAACAGAGCAAGATTACTTCGGCGGGAGCCCCGAAGACTTGATCCAAGCGGCGCGCAGTACGACTTTGCCCATCCTACGCAAAGACTTCATAGTTGACGTCTATCAGATCTATGAAGCCAAGGCTTGGGGGGCTTCAGGTGTCCTACTCATAGCCGCCGTGTTGTCCGATGAAGAGCTGCACGATTTCGCACGCGTGGCCGCTGATCTGGGGTTGGATGTGCTTATAGAGGCGCATGACATAGCTGAGCTTGGACGTGCTATGGCGGTGGAAGGTGCGCTTGTCGGCATTAACAACCGCGACTTGCGTACGTTTGAGGTGAATATAGATATCAGTGTAGAACTGGCACGCTTTGTAGCCCCAGACCGAGTACTGGTAGCCGAAAGCGGCATACACGATCATAGAGACGTAGAACGGCTGGCAGCGGCAGGCGTAGACGCGGTGCTAGTAGGAGAAGCGCTGCTTCGGGGTCCTGATGTGGGCGCGGCGGTGAGGCGTTTACTGGAGCCGGTACCCTTAAGAGTGGCCAGGCAAGCATTGGAAGTGAAAAGGGGGGAGATCTTGTGATCAGTTCGATTCTAGTGGGGGTAGATTCTTCTGCGTATGGCCGAGCGGCTCTCGATCACGCTGTAGATCTGGCAGTGACTTATAACGCCAAGCTTGTCGGCCTTCACGTCTTGGACGTGCGATATTTGGAAATGCCGCCCTATCTTGACTATTCCTATGCTTTTGAAGCGGTTCCCCCAGTTGTGGTTCCCCCGGAAGTAACCGAGAAATTTCGGGCCAAGTGCGAGAGGTTGCTTCAGGATGTGCGGCAGGCAGCCGAAGCGAGAGGAGTGTCTGTCTCCGCTCGGGCTGACGAGGGAGTGCCTGGTCAGGTCTTGGCTGACCTTGGCAAGAGCCACGGCTTGTTGGTTATTGGCAAGCGGGGGGAGCATGCCAAGTGGGCTCGGGACCTTCTCGGGTCCACCGCAGAGGCTGTGGTGCGGCGTTCTTCCGCTCCGGTCTTGCTAACCGAACAAGAGTTTCGGCCAATCAGAAAAGCGGCTGTGCTATTTGACGGCAGCCACCCGGCCGAGCGGGCTCTTCGCTTAGGTGCTGACCTAGCCCAAAAGAAAGGGGCTGAGATCGTTGTGCTGACGGTTGATGACGACGCGGATCGGGGCCGAAGGCTGCTTGACCAAGCGGCGGCTCACATTGAACCGCTGGGTTTAGAGGCCAGTTTCTATGTGAGGCCAGGTAAAACAGTCAAGACTACTCTTGCCTTTTTGGAGCAAGAACCTTCAGACCTGGTCGTTTTTGGCATGCGGGGAGACTCACCGCTGCGAGAATTGATACTAGGCCGCACAGCCGAGCAGCTCATGCGAGCGGTGAAACTTCCTGTCGTTATGGTGCCCTAGAACGACAGAGCTTCTAGACGGAGCGCGAGTGACAAAGACGGTAGAGCAAGGCGATTTCGACAGCAGCCGTCTATTGGGATCAGCTTGGCAGGCCGGTCCCCGGGTGAAGGTTTGCGGCGTCACGCGTTTAGAGGATGCCCTGGAGGCTTGTCGCGTGGGTGTGTGGGCCATTGGCCTTGTGTTTGCGCCAAGTGCTCGCCAGGTTTCTGTGGATCAGGCTGCCCGTCTTGTTGCTAGCCTGCGAAAAGCCGTTGGTCTTGCTCGAACTGAGGCATTGTCGGAGGGGGAGAGATGCTACTCCGAGCCGTGGTCTTCCCCGGTAGTGGTTGGGGTGTTTACTGAGGCTGAAGCTGACGAAATTGTGGAAGTGGCGCGCGAAGTCGGCCTGGATGCGATCCAACTTCACGGGAAAACAGGTCCTGAGGCACAGGAAGTGCGCGCTGCTTTCCAAGCCAGAGAAGAACACGGGCTGTCCGGTCCACCCCGTTGGCCGCTAGTTATCAGGGCCGTTCCTGTCGAGCCTGAGTCATGGACGTCAAGAGAGCTGATAAGCGCAGTTGAGCGAGCTAGCCCGGGCGCAGACATGCTTCTTTTCGACACGTCTTCAGGGGGGCGCTTCGGGGGCACGGGTAGGCCATTCACTTGGGAGATTGCTCGTCAAGCCGCTGGCGGCAGGCGCTTCCTGGTGGCGGGAGGCATCACGCCAGACACCGCCTTAGAGGCCATCGTCCGTTCTGGGGCTTGGGGGATTGATGTTTCAAGCGGGGTGGAGATAGCCCCCGGGGTGAAAGATCACCGGCTCATGCGCCAACTAATGCAGGCTGTAAGGCAGGCCTGCCACTGGAAGGAGATAGAGGAGAAGTGAACATTCCACGACGTTTTGGTCCGTACGGGGGAAGATACGTTCCTGAGACGGTTATTGCGGCGCTTGAGGAGCTTGAAGAAGCTTACCTCAGGTATCGTAGCGACCCCAGTTTTGTCGCTGAATTGGAGACTCTACAGAGGGATTACGCCGGACGCCCCACTCCGCTTTACTTTGCCCGGCGGCTGTCGGAGCGCGTTGGGTGCCGCGTGTACCTTAAGCGAGAAGATCTCGCTCACACAGGGGCTCACAAGATCAACAACACCTTGGGTCAGATCCTCCTGGCTGTGAGGATGGGCAAGAAGCGCATTATCGCCGAGACCGGAGCGGGTCAGCATGGGGTGGCGACGGCGACGGTGGCGGCCCTTTTTGGCCTTGAGTGCCACGTGTACATGGGGGAGGAAGACATCGGGCGTCAGGAGCTCAACGTGTTTCGCATGAGGCTCCTAGGGGCAGAGGTAATTCCCGTGCGCTCAGGCAGCGGGACTCTTAAAGATGCCACCAATGAAGCTATCCGCGATTGGGTGGCCAATGTGGAGACGACTCATTACATCATCGGTTCAGTGGTCGGTCCTGCTCCCTATCCCGTGATCGTAAGAGACTTCCAATCGGTTATTGGAATGGAGACAAAAGAGCAGATCCTGCAGAAAGAGGGGCGGCTTCCGGATGGGATTGTGGCCTGTGTGGGAGCCGGCAGTAACGCGATCGGCATCTTCCACCCATTCATACCGGACGAAGAAGTGAGGCTGGTCGGAGTAGAGGCCGGCGGGTTTGGTCTTGCTTCGGGCAAGCACGGCGCCTCCTTGGCTTGCGGGAAGGCGGGTGTGCTGCACGGCTCTTTTAGCTACGTTCTTCAGGATGATGATGGGCAGATTTTGGAGGCTCATTCTATAGCCGCTGGTCTCGATTATCCGTCTGTGGGCCCGGAGCACTCCTATCTGAGGGACTTGGGACGGGTCCAGTACACAAGTGTCACCGACGAACAAGCTCTACGGGCCTTTCGGGAGCTTTCTCGTTTGGAAGGCATAATCCCTGCTTTGGAGAGTGCCCACGCTCTTGCCTTCATGCTGGAGGAGAGGCACGGTTTTGGCGCCGACCAGGTGGTGGTGGTTAACCTGTCGGGACGAGGGGACAAGGACGTTTACACGGCCGCAAAGCTTCTTGGGGAGGCGGGAGGCGGGGAGCGAGGTGCAAGTGTTGAACGGAGAGGAGCCTAGGGTGTCCAGACTGACTGATCTTTTTCGCAAGTCCAAGAGACCCCTCCTTATTCCCTACATGACAGGTGGTTATCCCTCCTTTCGAGGCTGTGGCGAGCTGCTCGCGGCGTTCGTGGAGGCAGGGGCAGATATAGTGGAGCTTGGTATACCTTTTTCCGACCCTCTGGCTGACGGCCCTGTTATCCAAGCAGCCTCCACCGCTGCGCTGGGGGCGGGCACGCGCCCTAGAGATGTACTTCGGCTGGCTCTGGAGGTGAGTGAGGCTGGCTGTCCAGTCATTCTTCTCTCATACCTAAACACCATTCTTGCCTACGGTATTGAGGAGTTCTTTGCAGATGCTGCTCAGTCGGGGGTGATGGGTGTCGTGGTGCCTGATCTTCCTGCAGAAGAGGCGGACCTGCTGAGTGGAGCAGCCAAAGGGGAGGGCATCGATGTAGTCTTGCTCGCTGCCCCCACGTCTACCGAGGCGAGATTAAAGCAAATTGCCGCGTCGGCCTCGGGTTTTATCTACTGCGTTTCCACAACTGGTGTAACAGGAGCGCGTCGTATCTTAAGAGCTGACCTACCGGATTTCCTGGCTCGCCTTCGCAAGTTTACCGACCTTCCCTTGGCAGTCGGGTTTGGGGTGTCAAGTGTTGAACAGGTAAGAGCGGTGGGAGCCATTTCGGACGGAGTAATTATTGGCTCAGCGCTTGTACAGATGGTCGCAAAGGCTGGCAACCTGGCGGACGCCAAGAGGGAGATCGGCGCCTTCCTAAGAGCAGCGGGTAGCGAACTCGCACGTCTTGGGTCTGATCCGGTCTGACCAGGACCTGGCTGATTTCAGCTCTGGTTTCAGCTGCTAACCAAGATGCCGTGCGCTTCCAAGTGTTCTCTTAGCGCCTGAGGCTTGACGCCATAAAGATTGGATATATACGCCAGATCGTCCTTTCGTATGGTGATTAGATCCTGAGACGGATCGTTTCGGAGTTCACGAAGGAAACTAAGGTACGTTTCTAGCGGCCGTCTCTCCTCAGGGCTGAGCCGGCTGAGGTTGGAAAGCTTGATTCGCAAAGGCCCGCCCGGGCTGAGCGTTCTCTGGGAGGTGCCATCTGTCTCCACGTCGAGAATGGACGTCGGGGACTCGCCGTAAATTGCAGCTAACTCACAAAGCCGCTCCAGGCTGAGGCTTCTCTTGCCTCGCTCATAGGCGCTAAGGGTGGAAACTACGAAGGACCCGCCTGACCTTTCGCAAACTTCCTGCAAGCTCAGGCCGCGTTCTTGCCGAAGTCGTCTGAGTTTCTCTCCCACGAGTTCCGCAAAAGTCTTTTCTCTTTTTGCCCGCTGCTCTTTCATGGTTCTTCAACCTTGAAATAAGAGTTCCCTGACCTGTTAAGCTCTCGCTACAAATACTACACCAGTAGTCAAATTACTTCACTGCGCTTTCTTTCAGGTGAATGCTGAGCGTATGCCCTCGTGCATCCGTCTGGCGTAGTAGGTTCGCCGTTCAGCAATATCTTCCTGCTGGTGGGAAAAACCTCTGTTATGCTGGTGGCACAAGCCTTCCTTAAGCGCCGCGTGTCAGACCTTGAAACGCTTCTTTGTCAACTGCCCAGGTGTCGGAGGGGAAATGTCGTGGACCCTGTCTGAGCCATGTTGAGACTCTTTTCGTCTTTGCGGGCGTTGGGGAGACGTTAATGCCGAAGGCGGGAGTCGAACCCGCACGAGGTGTTACCCCCACTGGAGTTTGAGTCCAGCGCGTCTGCCAATTCCGCCACTTCGGCCGACTGATTCCGGAAGTATTATAAGCCAACACGGCGTTCATAAGCCAACACGGCGCTGTGACACAGAACCATGTTTATTGTTCCGCCGCGGATGGTGTAGAGTAAACTTGGTTGTGTCAGCTCTTGGCTGTACGTTGCGGCTGCAAAGCAAGCCGTGTGAGACGCCCGGCCTGCTCTTCTGGGAAGGAGGGTCTTCCGAGCGGGAGAACGGGCAATCATACGTAAATGATCGATCTGGAGGTCAGCGAATGGAGAAGCTCATCATAACTGTGGCGACAACGGGCGCCATGACCACCAAAGAAAACACCCCCTACCTGCCGACCCAACCGGAGCAAATAGCCGAGGAGGTTTATGGGGCCTATCAGGCCGGGGCGGTCATCTGCCATGTGCACGTGCGCACCAAGGACGACAAGCCCACGATGGCTCTTGATAGATTTGAGGAGACGGTGGGCCTGATCCGCGAGAAATGCCCAGACATCATTATTAACATGACTTCGTCGGGTGGGCTCGGCTTCACTGACGAAGAACGCATTCTTCCCATCGTGAAGCTCAAGCCGGACATGGCTACCTTCGATGCTGGTTCCATGAACTTCTACAAGGGCGTGTTCATAAATTCCCCCGAGTTCCTAGAGAAGCTGGGCAAAGCCTGCATCGAGAATGGCGTTAAGCCCGAAGTCGAAGTGTTCGATGCCGGCATGGTTTGGAACGCGGTGCGCTTTATTAAAGAAGGAGTTCTAGTTCCCCCCGTTCACTTCCAGTGCTGCATGCACGTGCACGGTGGCATGGAGGGAACCGCTAAGAACCTGGTTCACCTGGTCGACTTGCTTCCTGCAGGCTCAACCTGGTCAGCTTTTGGCTGCGGCCCCACTGCCAACCTCATAATGTCAATGGCTATCAACATGGGCGGCCACGTGCGCGTGGGCATGGAGGACAACGTTTATCTCAAGAAGGGCGTGCTGGCCAAACACAACTACGAGTTTGTGCAGAAGGTAGTCCGTCTGGCTGACGAATTCGGGCGCGAGATAGCAGATGTGGACGATGCTCGTCGCATCCTGAGCCTGCCGCCGCGCCAGAAAGCCTCATAAGGTGTGTCGTGTAGCGACCCGGGCCTCGGCTGAGGCCCGGGTCGCAGACATGCAAGAGTATTGGTACAAGGCAAGAGCGGCTTATAGGTCGCTACAAGACAGGGGGTGACAAATGAAGAAGGTTTCGATCAGTGACGCCGTTCGGTATTTTCCTCCGGGCCACAATGACTGCGCTTGCTTCCGCCTTCAGGGTAGGGATGAAACCGGAACCACCCAGTTCTCCGTAGGGTGCACCCACTTCTTGCCGGGTGGTGGCGCCGACTTCGTACCCGAGCGCCAATTTGATACGGTATATGTATGCCTAGAAGGCGAGATCACGATCATCGATAAAGACGGCAATGAGATCGTGCTCAAACCTCACGACTCCATTTACATTGCTCCAAACGAGGGTCGGGCCATCAAGAACAAGACGCAATATCCAGCATCTATGCTGGTGATTCTGGGCTATCCTGTTTGAGCTGTCTGGCCGTCTTGCGCATCTCGCCGGACATAAACAAGTAGACGCGGAGGTTACAGATGACTGAAGAGACCCCGAGGAAGACTATTGAAGAGCTAAGGCAGATCTTCGATCTGACCGGTAAGGTAGCAGTGGTGACGGGGGCTGGCGGCACTTTGGGTCATGCTCTCTGTCGGGGACTGGCTGCTTTCGGAGCGGACATTGCCGGTTGGGACATCAAAACGGAGATCATGCAAGACATGGTAGCCGAAGTCCAGAGCATCGGTCGCAAGGCTACCGCCACGGCTGTGGACGTGACTAACGAAGACAGTGTCAAAGCAGCCATGGACAAGGTGATCGAGGACTTCGGCAAGGTCAACATCATGGTGACCACAGCCGGAACAGCGGGCAATAGGCAGCCGGCTGAGACCTTTGACATCAACGAGTGGCAAAAGGTCATGGACGTGAACGTCCGCGGGACCTTCCTATGCGCCAAGCATGCTGGAGCCCAGTACATCAAGCAGGGCGGCGGCGGCAAGATCATCACCATCGGCTCAGTGCGTGGTTTTCTCGGGCATCCGGGCGGGTACGCGGCTTACGGAACCTCCAAGGGAGCCGTTCACTTGCTCACCAAGCAACTGGCTACCGAGTGGGCCAAGTACAAGATCAACGTGAACTGCATTGCTCCCTCGATCTTCTGGACTCCGCTCACAGAGCAGGTACGTCGCGATCCCGAGATGGTCAAGATCTTCATGGCTCGCATACCCATGGGACGGGCGGCCGAGCTGGATGACTTCATAGGCGCCGTGGTGTATTTGGCCTCGCCAGCCTCTGACTATGTGACGGGTGTGATCCTCTCTGTGGATGGCGGAGCGGTGGCTGGATGATCACTCTAGCTGACGTAAAGAAAATTGCCATTATTGGCGGCGGCACCATGGGGCATGGCTGCGCTATGGTGTTTGCCAGTGCGGGCTACCCTGTCGGTCTTTACAGCCGCAAAGCGGAGACTCTGGCTAAAGCCGTAGAGGGAATGCGCGCCGACCTTACTTTTCTAGCGGAGCGCGGCCTGGGCAAGCTCGAGGATGTGGAGCCGACAGTCGCTCGGGTTACCACGACCCAAGATATGGGCGAGGCTGTCTCCGGGGCGCAATTTGTGCTTGAGTGCGTGGCCGAGGATATGGCGCTAAAGCAGGAAGTGTTTCGGCAGCTTGACCAAATGTGCGACCCGGATGTGGTGCTTGCCACCAACACTTCGGTGATGAGTCCCACCGAAATCGGAAGCAAGTCAGTTCATCGCGAAAGAATAGTGGGGACACACTGGTGGAACCCGCCTTTCCTTATCCCGCTGGTTGAAGTGGTCCAAACTGAGGAGACTGCTCCCTGGGTGATAGACCTAACCATGCAGCTTCACTGGGCTATTGGCAAACACCCGGTGCACTGCAAGAAAGATGTGCCCGGGTTTATTGCCAACCGGCTGCAGCATGCTCTGTGGCGCGAGGCGATATCCATCGTGGAGCGGGGTATTGCCGACCCGGCTACCGTCGACGAGAGCCTAAAGTATGGTCCCGGGCTGCGACTCCCGGTGCTGGCTCCCCTCGAAAACGCAGATATGGTGGGTCTAGATCTCACTCTGTCGATCCATGAGTATGTTCTCAAGTATCTTGAGGACTCCCACGAACCGTCGCCACTCTTGAGGGAAAAGGTGGCTAAGGGGGAGCTTGGTTTCAAGACCAATGGAGTGGGTTTCCAGACCTGGACCCCCGAGGCACAGAAGCAGCTGCGCACGCGGCTACTTGACTACCTCACCAAGGCCATCCGGGAAATGAAGGAGAGAGAGGCCGCTGAGAAAGGGCAGTAGGTTTGGCATCGGTGTTGACCGAAGGCATTAAATTGGTTAATGGACAACCCGGGTGTATTGGGTGCCCGTAAGTCAGGCAAAAGGTAAAAAAAGAGAAGGAGAAGAGATATGGGCAAAAAGGTGTTTGTGGATCTAACCCATCCATTTGGCGCAGACGTTCCGCTGTGGCCGTATTTCCAGAAGCCTGTGATTGACACCATGCACAGCCTGGCGAAGTCCGGCGTTCTTAGCCAGAAGATTTCCACGGTTATGCACGTGGGCACGCATGCTGACTCCCCGCGGCACGTTATGGAGCGCGACTTCCAGGGCAACCGCACCAAGTACACCCATGAGCTGCCGGTTGACGCCTACTGTGGCCCGGCTATCTGCCTGGATCTCAACTGCGAGCCGTGGCAGCTGATCACCGACAAGGATCTAGACGAGGCCTGCGAGCGCGCCAACTTCGATCCCAACGAGCTCAAGAACGGCATGGTGCTCGTACTGCGCACCGGCATGCATCTCCTCTGGGACGACACCAAGGACTACTACCATTATGCGGCTGGCACTGGGCTCAAGGCTGGGAAGTGGATCGCCAAGTACCATCCCAAGTGCGTGGCCATGGACTGCCAGGCTCTTGACCATCCGCTCCACACCGCCATGGGCAAGAACGGTCCCACCCAGATGAACCTCCCTGGCAGGACTGGTCGGCCCATCACCCAGGAATACATCGACAAGTACGGCATCGAGGCCTATGCCTGGTTTGATCGCGAGGTCTTCATCCAGGTGTACGGCATGGAGAAGTACATGGAAGAGTACGGCGAGCTTGAGGCCATCGGCGAGTGGGGCACCTGGGAGCCCTGCCACAAGTACATGATGGGCAACGGCATCGTCGGTATCGAGAACCTGGGCGGCGACCTGGAGAAGGTGGTCGGCAAGCGGTTCCAGTTCTGGTGCTTCCCGCTTCGTTGGTACATGGGCGACGGCACCATGGTTCGTTGCGTCGCCGAGATCGACGAAGACGACCTCAACCCAGTTCCCGACCGCGTTTACAAGTACGGCGTCATCTAAGGGACCGGGTTTACCCGCCCAGCGGGCGGAGAAACGTCAGTGAGCGGGGGCCCGCCGTAAACACGGCGGGCCCCCTTTACGTACGGGCCATTGAGGTGTAGTCTTCGGAGCGGCGGGTTCCGTGTGGTGGCATAAACGTTCCGAAATCCACATGATCCGCATTCGGCTTTCGGTTATGGTGTGATAAAAGGGGAAAAGCGGACGGCTTGATGCGATGAAAGAAAAGTGGCATTTGATCATTGATGTGGCTCTTTGCCACGACTGCAACAACTGCTTTCTGGCTGACAAGGACGAGTTTGTAGGAAACGATTTTCTCCCATACTCAGTTGCACAGCCCTGGTTTGGTCACCGGTGGATGAACATTCTTCGGAAGGAGAGGGGCCAGTTTCCCATAGTTCAAGTGGCCTACCTTCCCATGCCTTGTATGCACTGCGATGAGGCTCCTTGTGTTACCACTGACGGGGCAGTATACAAACGCGAGGATGGTCTTGTGATCATCGATCCGGTGAAGGCAAAGGGGCGGCGCGAAATCGTAGATACGTGTCCGTACGGGGCGATCTACTGGAACGAGGAGGCCTCTGTTCCGCAGAAGTGCACTGGCTGCGTTCACTTGCTTGAGGATGGCTGGACCGAAACTCGTTGCTCTCAGGTCTGTCCCACCGGCGCAATCAAGCTGGTCTTGGCAAGCGACGAGGAGATGGGGAGACGAGCTGCGGAAGAAGGGTTGCAAGTCTATAGGCCCGAGTGGGGAACGCGGCCGCGTGTCTACTACAAGAATCTTTTCCGTTGGGAAAAAGTGTTCGTAGCGGCTAGCGTTGCCTTTGCAGACACCGATGAGTGTGCCGAAGGAGCTCGTGTCTTGGTGATGAACAGCGGGAAATTGGTGGGAGAAGGTGTGGCCAACAACTTCGGCGAATTTGTGGTCGACGGTCTAGAGCCCGGCGGCCAGTATGAAGTTCAAGTGGAGTTCCCCGGCTACAGGTCCCACGTGGTTTCGGTCACCCTGAAGGAAAGTCTCAATCTTGGTCTGATTTCTCTGGAGAGAGCATAGAACCAACGAGCGGGGAGGGGTGGAGGTGCCACGGAGCTTGGAGCATCGGGGACAGAGCAAAGACTCTTACGTGCGGGCTTTGGCTCGTGGTCTTACGATACTCGCCCTGTTTGACATTGAACACCCTGAATGGAGTCTAAGCGAGGTCTGTAGACGGACCGGAATGTCCAAGACTACTGCCTATCGGCTGCTACGTACCCTGGAGGAAAAGGACTTCCTTAACTACGACGCACGGACTGAGAAATACCATTTAGGGAAAGCTACTATCCCTGTAGGTTATCTAGCTCTTTCGTACGTGGGTTTCGTGCGAGCGACCCATCGGTTCCTCGAGGAGCTGGCCGCAGCTACCGGAGAGACAGTAGAGCTTACCGTGGGTACCGCCGAGGGGGCGGTGGTGGTTGATGAAGTGGCGACTCGGCATCCTTTCCGTTTGAACCGCCCAACAGGTCGAATTCTAAACGATCTTGCCAATAGCTCTTTTCGTCTGCACGTGGCCCACAGATCGCTACCAGAGCAGGAGCAAATATTAAGTCACGCAAGGTGGGCGGGAAAACCGGTAGAAAACCGAGCGGAAATACTTGAGCGTATGGCCGAAGAAAAGGCCAGAGGTCTTGCCTTTGACCTTGAAGAATTGGATCCGGGGGTTTGTGCGGCATCAGTCGCAGTTTATGAGCACGATGGGACGTTGCGAGCGGTACTGACTCTGGTTGCTCCTGTTGAACGTTTTGGCCCTAGACAGCGAAAGAGAAAGGTGGCTGCTCTAGAGTTGGCCGCCAAGAAGATGACCACTTTTCTTGCGGAGGCGGCGGGAAGGGATTGACCCAGAAAGGTGAAAATGGCATAGTGGAGGCGTCGACAGTAATGGAACAGCCGTTCCGAAGGACGGAACGGCCGAGAGCAAGGGAGTAGATATGGCAGAGGACCGAGCCCCACACGGCAAATCGGGCGAGAAGACACTGATACGGGATATCAGCTTCTGCGGAGTGCCGGAGAACGGTTCAAACGCCTCTATGGTGGACGTCAAGGACGGCAAGATCATCCGCATCCGCCCGATGCATTACGACTGGAAGTATGACAAGAAAGACATGAACCCCTGGAAGATGGAGGTTCGGGGCAAGACTTTTGAGCCCAGTATGAAAACCTTGTTGCCCCCTTACTCCATCGCGTACAAGAAGCGCGTCTACTCGCCCGCCCGTGTCCGTTACCCTCTGAAGAGGGTGGACTGGGATCCAAGCGGGGCTCCAGGTTCCACGGGCCCCGGCGGGCGAAACACGCAAAACCGCGGCAAGAGCAAGTACGTGCGGATCTCCTGGGACGAGGCTCTCGACATCATCGTAAGCGAGATGAATCGCATCAAGGAGACCTACGGCCCGACTGCTCTTCTCTACCAGTGCGACCAGCACGGCGAAAACAAGATAGTTCAAGCCTGTCACGGCGCCGCCCGCAAGCTATTGCCGCTTTGGGGTGGATACACGCTTCAGATCCGTCAGCCTGATAGCTGGGAAGGCTGGTGGTGGGGGAGCAAGCATTTTTGGGGCTGCGAACCGGTAGGCCAGGGCATGCAGAGCAACCTGCTCTACGACGTAGCCAAGAACTGTGAGTTGCTCCTGTTCTGGGGCTGCGACCAAGAAACCACTCCTTGGGGCTGGCAGGGGCAGCTTCCGAGCCGGCTTAGCTACTGGTATTCGGAACTTGGTATTAAGCAAATCTACATTTGCCCAGACCTCAACTACGCGGCCGCCGTGCATGCTGACCGCTGGATCCCTATCCTTCCCAATACAGATGCGGCCCTGTATCTGGCCATCACCTATCAGTGGTTCAAGGATGGCACCTATGACAAAGAGTATCTGGCCACCCATGCAATAGGTGTGGACAAATACGAAGCCTATGTGATGGGTGAGGAGGACGGCATTCCCAAGACGCCTGAATGGGCTGCTCCCATAACTGGAGTGCCGGCGCGGGTGATCAAGGCTCTGGCAAAGGAGTGGGCTTCAAAGCGAACCAGCGTAGTCATCGGGAATGGCGGTCCGGGCATCCGGGGGCCGTATGCTACCGAGGCTGCCCGGCTGCAGTGTATTTGTCTGGCCATGCAGGGTCTTGGCAAGCCGGGAGTAAACCAGGTCAAGATGATCGAGTGGGGTCTTTTTGACTTTCCTGATCAGTATGCGCAGCCCAAACCTCTGCGGGTTCCCAACCTGCGCAAGGCTTACACTGGAGGCCACCCCTCTGACACAAACTATCCCTCCTTGCCCAAGACTCTTGTTCCCAAAGCCATCCTCGAAGGGTATGCCGAGTGGTACGGATGCGAGTCGGAGACCGCGCCGCGGGAAGACCAGTTTGTTAAGCGTGTTTACCCGGCTCCAGGATGCTCAAAGATTCACATGGTTTGGACTGACTCCCCGTCCTGGCTCACTTGCTGGAACTGCGGCAACGACTACATTCGGGCCATGCAGCATCCCGACATCGAATTCATGCTGGCTCAGCATCCATGGCTTGAAAACGACGCGATGCTTGCCGACATCATCCTTCCGGTGAGCACCAAACTTGAGGAAGACGATATCGGGGCAGACATTTTCAGTGGTCAGTTCAACCTGTTGTTCCTGGAGCACAAGTGCATTGAGCCGATCGGCGAGTCTTACAGCGACTATGAGATTGTCTGCATGATCGCCGAGCGTCTTGGGTTGCTCGAGGAGTTCACCGGGGGGAAGACTATCCCCGACCTGATCAAATACGGGTATGAGACCTCCCGGTGCGCAGACCTTATCTCGTGGGAAGAGCTCAACGAAAAAGGGTACTTAGTCATCCCGACCGCCGACGGCTGGGAAAACGAGCCAGCTGGATTCTACAAGTTTTACAAGGATCCCAAGGCTAATCCACTGAGCACTCCCACTGGTCTACTTGAGTTCTATGCAACTGGGCTTGCGGAACACTTCCCCGACGACCCCGAGCGGCCGCCTGTTCCGAAGTGGATTCCCAAGGGGCCAAGCCACGAGGAGACTCTGGGTACCGAACGCTCCAAGAAGTATCCATTCCTTGTGGTTTCCAATCATCCGCGTTGGAGCGTGCATTCTCAGCATGAGGACATAACCTGGCTGCGAGAGATTCCCACCTGCAAGGTCACTGGTCCAGACGGGTACCAGTACCACCCGGTATGGCTGCATCCGACTACCGCGGCGTCTCGCGGCATTCAAAACGGTGATATCGTGGCCATCTTCAACGACCGCGGCACGGTGCTAGCGGGTGCGTACGTGACCGAGAGGATCATGCCGGGGGTGGTCTACATAGACCATGGAGCAAAGTGGGATCCGATTGAGCCGGGTGTGATCGATCGCGGTGGGGCAATCAATACGATCGTGCCGCGCAACACCACTTCTAAGAACGCCGTGGGTCACGCGGTGAGCGGATTTCTGGTCGACATCGAGAAGGCTGATCTCGAAGCACTGAAGCGCAAGTATCCGGAGGCTTTCCAGCGGCCCTTCCATCCCAGTGCGGGTCCCAGTTTGGAAGCCTGCATTGCGGAGGAGGTGGAATAAATGGGCAAAGTACTCGTGATCAACTACAACATTTGCAACGGCTGCTACAACTGCCAGATTGCCTGTAAGGATGAACACGTAGGCAACGACTGGAGTCCGTACGCTAAGCCGCAGCCAGACACAGGACAGTTCTGGAATAAGGTCTACGACAACGTGCGCGGCCAAGTGCCCAAGGTCATTGTTACCTATGAGCACAGCATATGTCAGCATTGCGATGAAGCTCCGTGCATCGAGGCTTGCAAGTCAAAAGCCATTTACAAGCGGGACGATGGCATTGTCATCATCGACCCGGAGAAGTGCCGGGGCAACAAGATGTGCATGGCCGCCTGCCCCTTTGAAAATGTGATCTACTTCAACGACAGCCTGAACATTGCCCAGAAGTGCACGTTCTGCGCTCACTTGTTGGACGATGGTTGGCCGGAACCGCGATGCGTAGACGCCTGTCCTACGGGAGCATTCACTTTTGGCGATGAAGATGATCCTAAGATCAAGGAACTCATCGCCCAGGCTGAGTTACTTAAGCCAGAGCTGGCCCATGTCAAACCCCGGGTCTACTACATAGGCTTGCCCAAGAAGTTCATCGCCGGGGCAGTGTACGACCAGGAAGAGGACCTTTGCCTCGAGGGCGCCGTGGTTACAGCGACAGACGTACATACCGGGGAAAAGTTCACCACTACCACGGATGACTACGGAGATTTCTGGCTGCGCGGACTGAAAAACAGCGTATACACGCTTCTTATTGAGAAGCCTGGTTACTTGCCCGAGAAGGTGGGACCGGTGGATGTCACCGAGAAGGACATTAACGTAGGCGACATCCCGATGTGGAAGTCTTAACAATAGGGAGGAAAAGCGGCAAACGGAGCGAGAGCCGAGCTGCACTGACTGGGGAGGGGCAGTAGCGCCCTATGGCGTACCGTGGGCCCTGTTGCTACTATTTCTTGAATGCACGGGCTGTGGCTGCTCCTCCCTCCGGCGGCATCCGGCGGTCTCTTTTTGGAGGAGGTGCTTAGGGAGGTAGGTAGGCACAAGCTGAGGCAATGAGCTCAAGACGGGAGGGGCCGCACCGAAAGCTCTCTTGGCTCGTGTAGACTAAGAGCGAGTGCTGCGGAGTTGGGCTCCATAAGAACAATACCGAGAAAGGAAAGACCATGGCGGACAGGGAGCGTAGCACCAACGAGGAGAAGAACGAAAGCTTGCTCGAGGGCAAGAAAGTTACCCGCCGCGAGTTTCTCAAGATCGCCGGAGTGGCGGGAGCCGCGGTAGGTCTTGCCGGCGGGCTGGGTGGCCTGGTGGCTGCCTGTGGAGAAAAAGAGACTACCTCGACGTCGGGAGCGGGTACTTCGGTCAGCGCGGGTCCGGAAGCGGGGCGTGAAATCAAGCTAGGCTTTGTCAGCCCGCTGACTGGTGGAATAGCTGCGTTCGGTGTACCAGACCAGTACTGCGTCGAGCGCGCCAAGGAAGCCATCGGGGATGGCATAGTTTGCGGCGACGGCAAGAAGCACCCCATCACCATCATCGTGAAGGACAGCCAGTCCGATACCGCCCGGGCTGCGGCTGTGGCGGGTGACCTGATTAACAACGACAAGGTTGACATGATCTTGACCGCCTCCACCCCTGACACCGTAGTGCCGGTGGCGGGGCAGGCTGAGGCGCTTGGGGTTCCGTGTCTTTCGACGGACTGCCCTTGGCAGCCGTACGTGGACCGGGCAAACAAGGGTGATTTCTCGGTCACTTACAAGTGGAACTATCACTGCTTCTGGGGTCTTGAGGACATGATCGCCAACTATCTGGACATGTGGTCTCAGATCCAGACCAACAAGAAAGTCGCGGTCATGTTCTCCAACGACGCCGACGGTTTGGCTTACGACGGGGCTTGGCCTCCAGCTCTGCAGGCTGCTGGGTACGAGATGACCAAGCCTTCGCTGTTCCAGCTAAACACGCAGGACTTTACGTCCCAGATATCAGCCTTCAAGAAGGCTGGTTGCGAACTGGCGATCGGTGTGTTCATTCCGCCGGACTTCACCAACTTCTGGACGCAGTGCAAACAGCAAGGGTTCAATCCAAAGATCGCGAGCTTTGCGAAAGCTCTGCTCTTCCCGTCCTCGGTGGAGTCGGTGGGAGAGATTGGAAACGGTCTTACGACGGAAGTGTGGTGGACACCGTCGCACCCGTTCAAGTCTTCGCTTCTCAACGGTGAGACCTGCCAGCAGTTTGCCGATGAATTCAGTAAGCGCAACAACGGCGCACAGTGGACGCAGCCACTCCTGCACTTCATGGTGTTTGAGTGGGCGGTGGACGTCCTCAAGCGGGCTAAGAACGTCGACGACAAGGAAGCTCTGCTTGAGGCAATAAAGACCACCAAGTTGGAGACGCTTGCGGGCAAGATTGACTTCACCGAGCCGGTGCCGCAGGGGCCGCCGTTCAAAGTGGGTCCGTGCCACATCCATCCTAATGT
The DNA here is from genome assembly GCA_026415615.1 of Thermoleophilia bacterium. Lineage (GTDB taxonomy): Bacteria > Actinomycetota > Thermoleophilia > RBG-16-64-13 > RBG-16-64-13 > JAOAGT01. Next base: position 636,294 of record JAOAGT010000001.1, read on the forward strand.
CTACAAGACCCCGCAGGTAGGCGGTCAGTGGCGCAAGGGAACCAAGTATCCCTACGATCTAGTCATCGTCAGCATCGCTGCTGCCAAGGACTCGGGCATTCCGTTGCAAGACAAAGTGCAGCCTTTGGCGTAGAATAAGAGCCTTTGCTGGGGAATAACTCGAGCTGGGCCGCGGCCAGCCTGACACCGGCGGGCCGCGGCCCAGCGAAAATAGGCGTCTAAACCCCCGGCGGAAGCCAGGAAAGGAAGCCAATGACGGTTGTTCTTGAAACCCAGGGACTGCGCAAGTCTTTTGGGGGCGTCTTAGTCATAGATGACCTGAGCATCAGTGTAAATGAGGGCGAGGCCCTGGGCATCGTGGGTCCCAACGGTGCGGGTAAAACCACATGGTTTAACCTGATAACCGGAGTGGTTCACCCGGATGCTGGCAAGGTCATATTCCAGGGCAAAGACATCACCCATCTGCGTCGCCACGAACGTTGCCGCGCCGGCATCGGGCGCACTTTTCAAATCCCTCGTCCTTTTACGGGCATGACTGTTTTCGAGAATGTGCTGGTTGCTGCTACTCACGGTCGAAACATGTCGGAGAGGGTGTCTTATGCTCGGTGCATGGAGGTGCTTGAGCAAACGGGCTTGACGCGTAAGATCAATACTCTCGCAGGTTCTCTCACTCTGCTTGAGCGCAAACGTCTTGAGCTGGCGAGGGCCTTGGCAACTGACCCGAAGCTTCTGTTGTTGGACGAAATCGCCGGGGGATTGACCGAAGCTGAGGTCGAAGAGCTCCTCGAAGAGATAAAGAAGCTGCGGGCGACCGGTGTCACCATTGTCTGGATCGAGCATATCGTTCGGGCTCTTCTGGCAGTAGTGGATCGGATAGTGGTGATCAACTTTGGGCGCAAGCTCTGCGAGGGCGAACCGCGGGAGGTCATGAACAGCGAAGAAGTGCAAGCCTGCTACATGGGAGGAACGCCGGCGTGAGTCTCCTTAAGGTCGAGAACCTGAGCGTGTATTACGAGGATTTCCAGGCCCTGTACGACATCAACCTTGAGGTCGAAGAGGGGGAGATCTTTGCGTGCATAGGCGCCAACGGGGCGGGCAAGAGTACGTTACTAAAGACTATTGCTGGAGTCCTTACTCCTAGACGAGGCCACATCCTGTTCGACGGAAAGCCCATAGACCACTTGCCCCCGTACAAGCGGGTGGAGATGGGAATCTCTCTTGTACCTGAAGGCCGGAGGGTTTTTCCTAGTTTGACAGTGCACGAGAACCTCCTGATGGGGGCCTACCGTGGTCGCAAGGGTCCGTGGACGGCAGATGCAGTCTACGAGCTCTTTCCACTCTTAAAACCCTTACGCAAGCGGCAGGCTTCAGGACTCTCGGGCGGTGAGCAGCAAGCTCTGGCGATTGGCCGGGGATTGATGGCTAATCCAAGGCTGATCCTGCTGGATGAGGTGTCTTTGGGTCTTGCTCCAGTGGTAATCAGGCGGATTTACGAGGCCTTTCCCACCATCCTACAGAACGGCTGCACCATCTTGGTGGTTGAGCAGGATGTGCAGCACGTGCTCACGGTAGCCAACCATGTCGCCTGTTTTCTTGAAGGTCGGATTTCTCTTGAGGGCGTGCCCAGCGAGTTTACGCCCGAGCAGATAACCGCGGCATACTTCGGAGTGTAAGAATATGGAGTGGATAAACGCACTTATTCAAGGCATTCTGCTCGGCGGGCTTTACGGCCTTTTTGCTGTTGGTCTTTCTTTGGTGTTCGGGACCATGCGGCTGGTCAACCTAGCCCATGGTGACTTGACTCTTCTTTCGGCATACATCGGCCTGGTTATCGTGGGGAGTGGAGTAGCAAGGTTTAACCCTCTCTACTCCATCCCGATAGTAATGGTCATTATGTTTGTTGTGGGCTACGTGTTACAACGCGGCCTGCTGAATTTGGTCGTAGGTAAAGGGGATATCCAGGGCGTAATCGTTACGTTCGGACTTTCCATAGTGATCATCAATGCTTTGCAAGAGAAATTCACCGCCAATTCCCAGCGTCTTCAGGTTGGCAAACTGGAGAAGCTTAGCATCACCATTAGCGACCAGCTCGCGGTGGGGTGGCTGCCGCTGATCATTTTCCTCGTGGGCGTAGTGGTGATAGCCGCCCTACAAATCTTTATGGGTCGCACGAAGATGGGTCGCGCCTTCCGAGCCGTTTCTGACGATCAGGAAGCAGCTCGTCTCATGGGTGTCAACACCAAGCACGTGTGGTCAGTGGCCATGGGTGTGGCCCTTGGCATATGTGCTATCGGCGGCGTGCTCATGGGAATCAGAACCACGTTTGAACCCACTCTCGGCAGCAACCTGTTGATATTCGCGTTTGAAGCGGTCATTATCGGCGGCATGGGCTCGGTCTGGGGCACTCTCCTGGGTGGGGTAGTTCTGGGCATAGCTCAACTCCTCGGGTCGTTTGCCTTTGGCCCAGCGTGGGCCATTCTCTGTGGCCACGTGGTATTTGTCGTCATCCTTGCCCTGAGGCCGCAAGGCTTCCTAGCAAAGACGGTGACAGCATGATGAATTCTCAGGAGATCTCATTGTCTGGAACTCACAGCAGGCGGTATCACGTATACGTTGCGACGCGGACCAACCTCTTTGTATTGGGGTTTGGGGTTCTGGTGCTCATTATCCTTGCTCTGTTTCCTTTGTTTGGCCCCACCATGTGGACGCGTCGACTGGTGGACTTCTTCTCTTATCTGGCTTTGGCGGAACTATGGAATCTGATGCTTGGCTACGCAGGCCTCATTTCCGTTGGGCAGCAGGGGTTCATCGGTATTGGGGCTTACACGCTGTGGCTTTTTTCTGATCACCTAGGCATCCATCCCCTAGCTGGAGCGGTTTTTGCCGCCATAGGCGGAACGATAATTGCTCTTCCGGCGGCTGCTCTAGTGTTCCGGCTCAAGGGGGGCTATCTGGCTATCGGCACCTGGGTCATTGCCGAGATCCTTCGCCTGATCGTAGCCAATATCAAGCGAGCTGGCGGTAACTCGGGAATAACAATTCAGGCAGTAAGCGAAACGGTACAGAAGTTAGGGACCGATGTATGGTATTCACGAGTGTACTGGTGGGCTCTGGCAGCCGCACTGATTGCCATTGCGGTTACCTATCTTCTGCTTAGATCGCGCACTGGTTTGGCTCTCAAGGCAATGCGCGACAACGATATAGCTGCCGAAAGCAGTGGCGTTAACCTGTGGCGCACTAAGTTGTACACCTACGTGATTGCCGGGGCTGGCTGTGCACTCGTGGGAGCAATTCAGGCGATGTACACGCTGCGAGTACACCCGGGTTCCGCGTTTAGCGTCAACTGGACGGCATACCTGATCTTTATCACCATCATCGGGGGTGTGGGAACCATAGAGGGACCCATCATCGGGACAATAATCTTCTACGTGCTTCGCGAAACAACCAGTGACTGGGGCACGTGGTATTTTATTGCCCTGGGAATCCTGGCTATTGCCGTTACCATCTGGAGCCCGGCTGGAATTTACGGCTGGGTGGCGAGAAAGACAAACTTCATGCTCTTCCCACTCCAACGAAGGGTGCGCTTTGATGGTCCCAGCTTGGAGTCTGCGTCCGATGGAGACGCGCGCTCGAGGGAGTGACAAGTGGGCAACATAGGTTGGGCTGAGATAGCGGTTGTAGTCGTCCTCGCCTTGATCATTTTTGGGCCCAGGAAGCTTCCTGAGCTGGGGTCGGCTTTGGGCCGTTCCATTCGCGGGTTTCGCAAAGGCTTAAAGGAAGGCCAGGAGGAGATCCGGTCAACGCTTAGCGAGGTCAAGGAGGCGGCTGGCGTCAGTGAAATCAAGGATGCTGTGACCGAGCTCAAGGACTCAGCGGATCTGCGCAAAGTCGTTTCTGCAGAGAGCGAATCAGCTGGCTCCTCCAATGTCCAAGGGGCAAATTCCTCGGGCAGCTGACATTTTCTTACAGCCGGTTTTTTCTAAGCGCGCCCCCTCGGGTGCGAGTGGTGTGGAATCGACGGCAAGGAGGGAGCGGTGGCGCAAGCCCTAACCAAGGAGGACGTCCTGAGACTGGTGGAGGAGAAGGACGTCCGGTTCATCCGTCTATGGTTTACGGATGTGCTCGGGTTTCTTAAGAGCATCGCGGTTACTCGGCGCGAGCTTGAAAAGGCCATGGACGAAGGGATGGGCTTTGATGGCTCTTCTATTCAGGGCTTTGCGCGGGTCCAGGAGTCGGACATGGTGGCGATTCCCGATCCCTCGACCTTTGCCATATTGCCGCATACGCCGCCCAATGGTCGCACTGCCCGGATGTTCTGCGACATTGTGGAGCCCGATGGCCGACCCTATGACGGAGACCCTCGCTATGCGCTCAAGCGGATGTTGGCCAAAGCGGCAGCCATGGGCTATACGATGTATGTCGGGCCGGAGCTCGAGTTTTACTACTTTAGGAGTAGCTCATCCACCGAAGTCCTCGACCGAGGCGGGTACTTTGACCTAACTTCCCTCGATGTTTCCACCACTATCAGGCGGGAAACAGTGGCCGCTCTGGAGGACATCGGTATCGAGGTGGAGTATGCCCACCATGAGTGCGGCCCCTCTCAGCACGAGATTGACCTGCGCTACAAAGACGCTTTGACCATGGCTGATGCCGTGATGACCTATCGCCTCATTGTGAAGGAGGTAGCAAACGAGCACGGCATCCACGCAACCTTCATGCCCAAACCCATTTTTGGGCAAGCTGGATCCGGCATGCATGTCCACCAGTCGCTTTTTCTGGGAGATCGCAACGCCTTTTTTGATCCTGACGACGAGTACCACCTAAGCAAAGTGGGCAAATCGTACGTGGCGGGATTGTTACGCTATGCCAGGGAAATGTGCCTGGTTACAAACCAATGGGTTAACTCCTACAAACGTTTGGTGCCTGGGTACGAAGCCCCGATCTACTGTTGCTGGGCCAGGCGGAACCGATCTGCTTTGGTGAGAGTGCCGATGTACAAGCCCGGTAAAGAGCAAGCCACTCGCGTAGAGTTGCGTAACCCAGATCCAGCGGCAAATCCTTACTTGGCGTTTGCTGTGATGCTGGCGGCGGGTCTCAAAGGTATCGAGGACGGTCTTGAATTACCTCCGGAGGCTACGGACAACATTTACGAGTGGACTCCAGAGGAAAGGGAGAAAGCTGGTATTCAAGCATTGCCTGCCGACATAGAGGGCGCGATTATTGCCTTCGAAAACTCTGAGCTCATGCGCGAGACCTTGGGCGACCACATCTTTGAATACCTGATCCGCAATAAGCGTGCTGAATGGGAGGCATACCGGGCCCTGGTCACGTCCTGGGAACTTGAGCGGTACCTCGAGATCCTCTGAGGGATCCGTGGCGGGTCCTCAGGGTAGTCTAGGCTGGCATTGGGGGGACCTGAAGAAGTGAGCGTCACCGAAGACTCTGCCGCCAAGGATAAGAAGGGCCCGCTCTTCCTCATAGACGGAAACAACGTGGCCTACCGTGCCTTTTACGCTCTTCCGGAGGAAATCTCGACTTCGGGCGGCTTTCCCACCAACGCTCTTTACGGTTTTTGCCTCATGATCATAAAGATCTTAAGCGAGTACCAGCCCTCCGCGGTGATTGTCGCCTGGGATTCGCCGGAAAAGACCTTCCGGCACGAGGAGTTTGAAGAGTACAAGGCACAGCGCAAGCCGATGCCCGAGCCTCTTTCGGAGCAGTGGCCGTATTTTGCCGAGCTGTGTGACGCGTTTGGATTTGTCAATTTGGCGGTTCCCGGCTACGAAGCGGATGACATCCTAGCAACATTGGCTCGGCAGGCGGAGGCCGAGGGCCGCGAGACGATCATTGTCACTGGGGATCGAGACGCACTTCAGCTGGTCGGGCGCTTTGTCAAGGTCATGGCTAATACGAAAGGCATGACCGAGGTGAAAGTGTATGACGCCCAAGCAGTCGAAGAGCGGTTTGGGGTACCCCCCCGGCTTATACCCGACTTAATTGGGCTAAAAGGGGATGTCTCGGACAACATTCCGGGCATTCCGGGGATCGGCGAGAAGACCGCGGCGGAACTTATCTCGCGGTACGGATCATTGGAAGCTGTGTTGGAGCATGCCGACGAGGTGAGCGGAGCCAAGCGCCGCGAGTTGCTCAAGGAATACAGGGAGTCGGCATTGCTTTCAAAACGGCTAGCCTCCTTGGACCGTGACGTTCCGGTAGATATTAAGACCGCCGAGTTGCTTCCGCATCAGGTTAAGCGGGAGAAGCTGCAGGACTTGTTTTCTCGCCTTGAATTCAGAACCCTGTTTGAACGAATAGATGCTCTACTTGCCGGTAGCCCGGCGGAGACGACGCCGTCAGGAGAGGCGATCTGGTACGAAGAGGTAGAAGTTCAAGGAGTACAGGATCTCAGCGATCTTGTTGACTGGCGTGGCACCGTTGCTTTAGCGGTCGAGGAGAGTGAAGGGGGCGGAGTCTCTGCTTACTGGCTGGCGCAGATGCAAACGGCGGCGCCGCTCGAGGATTACAACGCATACAGAGTGTTCCGGATCAAGGAGTCTCAAGCCGCAAGCCAGGCGCTGGGAAACTTGGTGGCAGGGGCAAGAGTAGTGTGTCACAACTTCAAGGCGCTGCGAGCTTTGCACGGCTGGGTGCGACAGGCAGGACACGACACGTATCTGGCCGGATATTTGCTCTCCCCTGGGCGGAAGGAATATCGGCTTGAGGAGTTGGCGGGCGAAGTCGGGGTAAAGGTGCCAGGAGGGGTGAGGGGGCGCGGCGGGCGGGTTACCCCGCCCGCCGCGCCCCCCGTAGCCACGTCGGCGGCGCTGGTTCTTGCGGTTGCCCACCACCAGGAACGCTTGCTCCGCGAGCAGGGGATGTGGGATCTGTTTTGCCAAGTAGAGCTGCCTCTTACGCGGGTCCTCATCGCTATGGAGGCGGCGGGCATTCGTCTAGACTGCTACCGGCTGGGCGAACTTGCGGGCAAGATTCAGGATCAACTGGATGAGCTCGAAGAGCGGATTTACGAGCTAGCGGGCCAGAGATTTAACCTAGGCTCCCCTCAGCAGCTAGGGCGAATTCTCTTTGATGTGCTCAAGCTACCTCGGCAGCGCAAGACCAAGACTGGCTATTCCACCGATGCTCGTACACTTGAAGCCTTGCGGGGGTGCCATCCCATAATCGAGCAAATTCTAAGTCACCGCGAGCTTTCCAAGCTTATGTCCACGTACTTGGTTGCCCTGCCGCGGGCGGTTGACCCAGAGACGGGGAGACTCCACACCACTTTTCACCAGGCGGCGACCGCCACCGGCCGTCTTTCTTCGAGCGATCCAAACTTGCAGAACATACCGGTGCGCACAGAGTTGGGAGCTCAGATTCGGCAATGCTTTGTGGCGGATCCCGGATATCTGCTACTGGTGGCCGATTACTCTCAGATTGAACTCCGGGTGATGGCTTACCTCGCCAAAGAAGAAACCCTGCTCGAGGCCTTTGCAAGAGGCGAAGACATCCACGCCCGCACTGCCGCCGAAGTCTTTGGTCTAGATGAGTCTGAGGTGGATTCCCTTCATCGACGACATGCCAAGGCAGTCAACTTTGGCATCATGTACGGGATTTCTGCCTATGGGCTTAGCCAGACCCTTGGAATAGAGCGGGAGCAGGCGGCCGCCTACATAGAGCGCTACTTCGAGCGCCTCCCTCGGGTCAAGGGGTTCATCGAGAAAACGATTAAGGAAGCAGAACAGCAAGGCTACGTCTCCACCATCTTTGGGCGTCGGCGCTATATCCCTGAGCTTAAGTCAGGAAATTACCAGGAACGCTCTTTGGGAGAGCGACTGGCGGTCAACTCGGTCATCCAAGGCAGTGCGGCGGACATCATCAAGGTGGCAATGGTGCGATGCTACGAGCGACTGGAAGCAGAGGCGCCAGACGCCCGGCTCGTGCTTCAGGTCCATGACGAGCTGGTATTTGAAGTGCCTGAGAGCCAGGTTCCCTTCGTAAAGGAAATGGTGAAGCGAGAAATGGTAGGGGCGTTTCCCATGGATCCGCCGCTCGGGGTGGACGTCGGGGTGGGCCCAGACTGGCTGACGGCTAAGTAAGCCAGCGACTCCGCAACGATGGCCCTGCAATTTTTGGGCCAAACTGCCCATGTTGGGGCCACATCCAGTTGCTTTTCTCTGTCTGCTAGGTATACTACCCGCACATGTTCCGTGTGAGGGCGGGGCTTACGCTTGAGTAGGGAAGGAAAACAGACTACATGGCAGACGAGAACACCGACGGCGAGGTACAGACACTTAAGAACGGACAGGATCTCATGATCGAAGTCGACGGGAAACTGGTCCCGAATTACGACGCAACGATCATGAGCTTCGAGGAAGGCGACATCGTAACCGGGACCGTAGTCCGCGTCGACAAGGATGAGGTCCTTGTAGACATAGGCTACAAGAGCGAAGGGGTGGTCCCGGCCAGTGAGCTTTCCATCAAGAAATCGGTCAATCCAGCTGACGAAGTTTCTGTCGGCGATGTGATCGAAGCTCTGGTTCTGACCAAGGAGGATGCTGACGGAAGGTTGATCCTTTCGCGCAAGCGTGCGCGCTTTGAGAAGGCGTGGCAGCGCATCGAAAAAGCGGCAGCGGAGGGGACGCCGGTCAGCGGCACTGTCATCGAAGTAGTTAAGGGCGGCTTGATTCTGGATCTGGGCGTGCGCGGTTTTCTGCCCGCTTCTCTGGTAGACATCCGGCGAGTGGCTGACCTTGAGGAATTCCTGGGTAAGACTCTTGAGTGCCGGGTGATCGAGCTTAACCGGTTCCGTAACAACGTAGTCTTGAGCCGGCGAGCGGTACTCGAAGAAGAAAGGCGAGGCGCCCGCGAGGCCATTCTGGACCGGATGAATGTCGGCGATGTCGTCGAGGGCACTATTTCCAACATCGTGGACTTCGGCGCCTTTGTGGACTTGGACGGCATTGACGGGCTGATCCACATTTCTGAGCTGTCTTGGAGCCATGTGAATCATCCATCCGAAGTTCTGCAGGTTGGGCAAAAAGTTAAGGTGCGCGTCCTTGACATCGACCGCGAGCGTCAACGCATTTCCCTTGGTCTAAAGCAGACTCAAAAAGATCCCTGGCAGCAAGTGTTTGAGAATCGCCAGGTGAATGAGATAGTCCACGGCCGGGTAACCAAGCTGGTGTCTTTTGGAGCCTTTGTGGAGATTGAAGAGGGGGTTGAGGGGCTGATCCACATCTCGGAGCTAGCTCAGCACCACGTGGAGGATCCCTCTGAAATTTTGCGCCCTGGCCAGGAGATCAATGTCAAGATCATTGAGATCGACCCCGAGCGGCGCCGGCTGTCATTGAGTCTGAAGCGTCTTGAGCCGGAGTATCGGATTCACGAGGATGCTTTGGCTGAGGAGGAAGCCAAAGAGGGACAAGGCGAAGAGACCGGGGAGCAAATACCGGCGGGCGAGAGCGCAGCAGCGGTGGAAGCTGCCGAAGCGGCTGAGAGCGAAGAATCTGCCGGAAGCGCTCAGCCAGCCGCCGAGGCTCAGGCTGCTGACACTGCGGAGACAGGGGAAGGTGGCGAGAGCCTCGGAGTTTCCGAGGCTGCTGCCTTGGAACAAGAGGAAGAGCAGACATCGTCCGAGGAGCCCGTGGGCTCAGAGTAGTAGGTATGCTCTTAACAGTGTATCTTTCGGGAGCGCCTACGGGCGCTTCCTGTTTTCTGGAGCAAAGATGATTCACAAGAAGCCCGGGGTGGTGACTATAGGACTTACAGGGGCTATCGGGGCGGGCAAGAGCACTGCTCTGGGCTACTTTGCTGAGCTAGGGGCGCTCACTCTTTCTGCGGACGGCGTAGTGCGCAAGTTGTACGAGCAACCGCAGGTTTGCTCAGTGATTGCGGAGCGGTTTGGCGCTCACGTCCTGGACCAAACTGGAGCGGTAAACAGGCGGGTGCTAGCGGAGCGAGTTTGCTCTAATCTAGAAGACCTAAGGTGGCTCGAGCAGCTGACTCATCCGCACGTGGCTGCGGCTATCGAGCAGTTCATTCAAAAGGCCCCGGCGGGATCTGTGGTGGTATGCGAGGTACCCCTTCTGGTGGAGACGGGGATGCAAGGCTTCTTTGACCTGATTGTGACCATCGAGGCTGCTCCCGAGGTCAGGCGGGCTAGATCGCCCCACGCGTTTGGACCCAATGTTTTCGCGCAGTTTGAGAGCTTGCAAGCGTCTCCTGAACAGCGAACAAAACAGAGCCACTTTGCTTACTTCAACAACGGTTCGCTGGCAGGACTAAAGGACTTCGTAGCGCGGGTTTACGATCACGCCTTGAGCCTAATCAGAGAGCAAGGAGGTCGTGACAGAGAGCAAGGGGGCGATGACCAGGACAACTGATGCCCTTGCAAAACGCCGTGTGCTGCGTTGGGGGCTTGTGCTAACCCTCGTTCTGGTGGTGATAAGCGCAGTTTTTGGCTTGGCGCTTACGGGCAAGATGGTAGTCCCTGGTGTTTCGGAAAGGGTGTTTCCCATCGGTTACCCCAAAGCTATTGCTCTGGCGGCGGGCAAATACAAGGTCGACCCTTATTTGCTGGCGGCGGTGGCAAGAGCAGAGAGCAAGTACGATGCTTCGGCTGTGTCCCGGGCTGGGGCAATAGGGGTGATGCAGCTTATGCCGGAAACTGCGGCGTGGATTACTGGTCTAGCTCAGTGGCAGGGCCCTAGCAGCCCTGATTTGACCGACCCGCAAGACAGCGTCGAGTTAGGTGCCTGCTATCTTGCTTACCTTGCCGAGGTCTTTAACGGGCACATGCGCGCAGCGCTGGCGGCGTACAATGCCGGGCAGGGAACCGTAAAGCGGTGGGTTGAAGAGGCCGGTGGTCTGGAGTCGTTTTCGCTGGAAGACGTTCGTTTCCCCGAGACACGGCAATTTGTAGAGCGGGTTGAGCACTACTGGCAGATATACCGGCGGGTGTATAAAGACGGCTTTCCAGAGGAGACCGGAAGAAGCTTATGAGCCGCTTTGTTCTTCGCTCGGGCTACCAACTCAAAGGAGATCAGCCCCAGGCCGTCGCTCGATTGGTAGAGGGTGTGAGAAGGGGCGACCGCTTCCAAACATTGCTGGGGGTCACTGGATCCGGTAAGACCTTTACGATGGCAAACATCATCGCCCAGGTGGGAAAACCTGCTCTTGTGCTTGCTCCCAACAAGACACTGGCGGCTCAGCTCTGCAACGAGTTTCGAGAGTTTTTGCCCGAGAACGCTGTGGAGTACTTTGTCTCCTACTACGACTACTACCAACCCGAAGCTTACCTGCCGGCCACCGACACCTATATCGAAAAGGACTCTTCCATCAATGAGGAGATCGATCGTCTGAGACACGCTGCCACCTCAAGTCTGCTTACTCGAGACGACGTCGTTATTGTGGCTTCAGTGTCCTGCATTTATGGCCTGGGTTCACCGCAGGAGTACCTGGGCCAGATGGTTCTACTCAAAGAGGGGGAGGAGATAAACCGCGATGAGGTTTTCGCCAAACTGGTGAAAATCCAATACGAGCGTAACGATGTTGGTTTTTCCCGTGGCAAGTTCCGTGTGCGAGGAGACAGCTTTGAGGTTTGGCCGGCCTACGACGACTACGCCGCACGCGTTAGCCTTTGGGGAGATTTGGTTGAAGAGATCATCAAAGTTGATCCTGTTACCCAAGAGGTCCTTGATCGTCTTCCGGCAGTAGCTATCTATCCGGCTACCCACTTTGTGCTGCCGGAGGGTACGCTGGAGCGTGCTTTGGCCGAGATCGAGCGCGAACTCGAGGAGAGGGTGGCAGAGCTTGAGGCCCAGGGAAAGCAGCTTGAGGCCTTCCGTCTCAGGCAGCGTACGCAATACGACATGGAAATGTTAAGAGAGCTGGGCTACTGCAATGGGATAGAGAACTACTCGCGCATCCTCTCTGGGCGTAAGCCGGGCGAGCCTCCGTACACTCTCCTCGACTTTTTCCCCGACGACTATCTGGTTTTTATAGATGAGTCGCACATGACCGTCCCGCAGTTGCATGGCATGTATGAAGGTGACCGAAGCCGCAAGCTGGTCTTGGTGGAGCATGGTTTTCGTCTTCCCTCGGCGCTTGACAACCGGCCTCTGCGATTCGAGGAGTTTATTGAAAAGGTGCCTCAAGTGATCTTCGTATCGGCCACGCCTGGGGAGTGGGAACTTTCCGTTTCTACCCAAGTAGTAGAGCAGCTGGTTAGGCCGACCGGTCTGGTGGATCCAAGAGTAGAGGTGCGGCCTACCAAGAATCAGATCGACGATCTTATGAATGAAATCCGGTTGCGGGTGGAAAAGGGCCAGCGAACATTGGTCACCACCCTCACCAAGAAGATGGCCGAGGATCTCACTGACTACCTGCTTGAGATGGGCTTTCGGGTACGGTACTTGCACTCGGAGATTGACACTATCGAGCGAATACGCATAGTGCGCGAGCTCCGTTTGGGAGAAATAGACGTTCTAGTGGGGATCAATCTTCTGAGGGAAGGTCTTGATCTCCCCGAGGTTGCGCTCGTGGCCATTCTCGATGCTGACAAAGAAGGGTTTCTGCGAGGCGAAACTGCACTAATTCAAACCATTGGTCGAGCAGCTCGCAACGTCGACGGCACGGTGATCATGTATGCAGACAAGGTCACAACCGCCATGGAGAAGGCGATCTCTGAGACTAACCGCCGCCGCGCGGCGCAGATGGCTTTTAACGAGAAGCACGGCATAGTGCCTAAGAGCATTGTTAAGGGGGTCTCGGATATCACGGAGCTTCTCGGCATCAGTCCTACTGTGCCCTACAAGGAGCGCAGGCGAGTATCTAAGCGGGAGGCCATGTCGGCCGAAGAAATTGAACGTCTGATGGCGGCTCTGGAAGAGGAGATGTTCGAAGCTGCCGAGCAGCTGCGTTTTGAATATGCGGCCAAACTCAGAGACGAGATAAAGGACCTTGCTCGCGAGTTGGCCCGCTTGCGAGGCTAACATCGCATGTCGGCAACCGAAGGCTCGGCAGGCGCGCAGGGGCCAAAGTCGCGTCCTCACTCCATCCGCACGCCACAAACCACATTCAGTTCTGTAAGAAGAGTGGCAAGCTTTTGAGGGGTCAGACCTCGAGGAAGTTTGAGGAACAGATGAATCGTGTTGCTTTCTTCTTCGCCTGGTTCGACCCACATTTCTTTGACAGTCACGTGCACCTCCTGCAGAGTGTCCATAAGTTGCGCTAGGGGGGCGTAGCCAGGCTGGTGGAACTGCACGCGCACGCGCACCGGGTGGCCGATCAAGCGATATACCAGGCGGTCTTCAAGCAGGCGCAGAAGATACAGGCTGGCAATAACTACTGCGGTAGTAATTAAAGAGGCGGAGAAGAATCCTTGAGCGGTCAAGAGGCCAACGGCCGCCACCGTCCACAGACTTGCGGCTGTTGTTAGTCCGCGGACAGTCACGCCGTAGCGGATGATTGCTCCTGCTCCCAAGAAACCGATCCCGGTCACAACCTGAGCCGCGATGCGGTTGGGATCGAAGTCAGTCCCCTCGGATCCATGGATAGAGGCCAGAGTGAAGGCTGCCGCTCCTACTGCAACCAAAATGTGGGTGCGAAAGCCGGCCGTGTGTTCGCGGATCTCGCGCTCGAGACCTATTGCTCCACCAAGAACGGCGGCCACCAGAATACGTACGACAACATCAGCTAGGTCCATAGGGTCATGGTACGGAGGTCAGGGCGAGCTGACAAGTGGCGCGCGGGCCGCATTTGCTTGTGCGGCCCGCGCGCCCGCGGGTTCCCTGGGCGTCGGCGCTCAGGTAGAGCGAATCTCCTAGCTATCCTGCGGACAGACTAGGGAGAAAAGTTGCGATCTTAGGGAAAGCAAGTAGGATGGCAATGAATATGATTTCTACGATGATAAACGGGATCACACCTCGGAAGATTGTTCCCATAGGTATGTCCTGGGCGATTCCCTTTACCACGTAGAGGGTCATACCAACGGGTGGGCTGATCATACCCACTTCTACCACCATGACAATAATGATTCCAAACCAAATTGGGTCAAAACCAAGGGTGGTGACGAGAGGGTAGAAGACCGGTATGGTGAGAAGCACCATGGATACTTCGTCAATAAAGGTGCCAAGAATGAAATAAGTGACAATAATGAAGATCATGATCACTACTGGGGGCAGACCAAGAGTACTTACCCAGTTCGCAAGCTCCATGGGTATGGTGGAGACAGCCAGAAAGGAGTTAAAGGTTAGCGCGCCCATAAGAATCACAAAGATCATCCCAGTGGTGCGCAGAGTCTCCACCAGCGCCTTCTTAAACCCTTGCCAGCTCAACCGCCGTCGGATGAGCGAAAGGACTAGTGCCCCAAGAGCGCCCGCTGCGCCCGCCTCGGTGGGGGTAAACCACCCGACGATTAGTCCGACAATAACAACGGCTAGGAGGGCTACCATTTCCAAGGATTGGGTGGTGGCTGACAACTTCTCGCGGAGACTAGTCTTTTCTCCAGCTGGCGCAAGTTGAGGATTAAAGCGGGCGCGAATGTAGATCATGAGCATGAACATCAACGTAAGCACAATTCCTGGTACGATGCCCGCGATAAACAGCTTGCTTATTGACTGTTGGGTCATGATCCCGTAAAGGATCAGAACACCACTCGGCGGTATGAGGATTCCCAGTCCCCCGCCCGACGCCAAGCAGCCGGCGACCAGGCCGGTGTCGTACTTGTACTTTCTCATCTCTGGGATGGCCACCAGGCCCAGGGTGGCGGCAGTGGCAATACTAGAGGAGCTAGCTGCGGCAAAGAGGGCGCATGCTCCCAGGGTGGCCACGGCAAGGCCGCCCCGGATTCGTCCCAGCCACGCGTACACAAGTCTATACAGGCTCTGCCCCATGCCTGCTGCCATGCAGATTTCCGCCATAAGGAGAAATAGTGGAAGTACACAGTAGTCGTAGTTGGTGACAAGGGTGTAGGGCACGGTAGTGATTACTTGCAGGGCTCCGCTGAAATTGACTATGCTGGCAAAACCAACGAAGCCCACCAGCAGCATGGCAAACCCGATGGGCATGCCTAGAAACATGAGAAACAAGAGAACAACTAGCCCTACAATCCCCGTCATTATCGGCGTCACCGCTTCACTCCTTTCCGGAAAGCGGTAACCACGTCGCGCGCCAATACGGCACCCAGGATCACCAGCCCGATGGCCCAGATGAACTTAAACGGTGAAGTGGGGGCGAGAGCAACCAACGTTTTCTCATTGAAGCTGGCGGCGTGCAAGGCTTCCCGCCAGGCAGCCCACGCCAAGAGCACGGCTGCAGCTAGGCAGAGCAGGAAGTTGAACGTGTCAAAGAAGCCACGTACCCGCTCCGGAAGCCGGCTTGCTAACACATCTACTACTACACTGCGTCGTTCTTTGAGGTTAAAGGGAATGGCCACTGCGGCCACTATTGCGCCGCAAAGTCCTGCTACCTCTATTGCTCCGGTGATGGGGCGGTCGAGCCACCGGCCAAAGATGTTGAAGGCGACCACGACCATCATGGCTAGTACGGCTAAAGAGCCTCCAATCAGCATTACCGTGAAGAGTCGCCTTGAGTACTCCGTTCCCCGCATTGACCTTCTCCCTTGCCGTTGTGGTAAGTCCAGGCATTGCTAGTGTGCCTCGTACTAAATAGAGCTGCCCGGGCGACAAGGCTGCACCCTCGTCACCCGGGCAGGACACACCTAGGTAGACCCGGGCATGAAAGTAACCCCAGCAAGCTTCTCCCGCCTTGGGAGAGCTCTTGCAGGCCTACTGCTGCGACTGGTAGAACTTGGCTCGCTCAAGGGCAAACTTGACCAACTCGGTTCCGGGGAACCCCGCCTTATTCAGATCAGCCGCTATCTGATCAAACACCGGCTGGACCGCCGCATCCCACCTAGCGTATTCCTCAGGGCTAAGGTCAATCACTTCCATGCCGCAGCTCTTGACGTACTCATAGGCTTGCTTTTCGGCGTCCTTCTTGGCCTGGATGAAGTCCTGCTTGCCCCACTCCGCCGTTTCGTCGAGAACCTTTTGCAGTTCGGGCGGCAAGCTCTCGTACTTCTTCTTGTTCATGATTAGGAAGCACACTCCGGGCCCGGTCGAGTAACGTGTGAGGTACTTCAGTTTCGGGCCAACCTTGTGGTCCAGAATGCTACCGATGGAGGTGGCGGCGCCGTCTGTGGTGTGCTTGTCAAGAGAGACAACCCAGTCTGCGGTTGACATGCTGACCGGGGCTGCTCCCAAAGCTTTCAGCATGTCGCCAGCAGTCTTGCTGGGCATGCGAATCTGCAAACCTTTTATGTCCTCCATCTTGCGGACGGGCTTGTCCACAGTGAAGAGAAGGTTGGGGTCAATGACCGTTATCCAAAGAAGCTTGAACTTCTCCCATTGGCCCGCCCACATTTCGGGAAACTGGTTCCAGATATCGTCAAAGATCTTCAGGCAGTTTTCGTAGTTGAGGCCCAAAATAAGCTGGGAAAGAACCAAGCTCGGCTCAAAACCAGGCTCAGGTTTATAAATGAACGAATGGCCTAGATCAGCTGTTCCGGCTTCAACGCCGGTCCGCATGTCGGGAGCTGCCACCAGTGTGTTATCCGTGAAGTGGCGGATCTTGATAAGGCCGTTGCTGGCCTCGGATACCTTCTGGATCCAGCGGTCCAAGCTCTGAGCCGGCGGTGCACTGGCAGGGTAGAGGCTGGCTAGCGACAACTCTACGGGCTCGATGTTGGGTTTTGCCTGAGACGTAGTAGTTGCTTGCACTGATGTTGTGGTTGACTGGGCGGTTGTGGTTGTGGCCTGTCCGGGAGTTGTTGTAGTGGCTTGTGTTTCCTCCTCGCCGCATGCCGCAGCAAACAGCGGTACAAGGGCAAGTATCAGAACGGTGGCGATTACTAGGAACGTGGACTTCCTCATTAGAACCTCCCCCTTTGTAGTGTTTGGAGCCCCCGTGATTGCCTATATCACATGTGTGTGAGTGTAGTCAACTATGTTCACTAGGGTGAACAAATCCTTGCAGGCGGCGTGGTTGCATCCGCAATTGGAGGTGCAATTGGCAGTGCGTAGGCAGGCTGGGATAATTGACAATCGTGTGCTTCTTGAGAAACGGGCATACGATCAGGGTGCCCAGTCAGGTTGCTAGCAGTGGGAAGGGGAAGGACAAGGATGGCACGCAAATACGATCCAGAGGAGATCGAAACCAAGTGGCAAAGGGTCTGGGAGCAAGAACAGACTTTTGTGGTGCCCAATCCACCGAGCGGGTCTTATCCGGGAGGCAAGGGCAAGGACGCTGTCTACGTGCTTGAGATGTTCCCCTACCCCTCGGGCAGCGCTCACATGGGACATGTAAAGAACTACACGATGGGGGACGTCATCGCCCGCTACCGCCGTCACCTGGGTCAGAAAGTTCTGCATCCGATGGGTTATGACGCGTTTGGGCTTAATTCTGAGAACATGGCCATCAAGACCGGCGAGCCGCCAGCCAAGTTCACAGAGGAGGCTATTGCCACTATAAACCGGCAGCTACGTCGACTGGGCGTTTCTATTGACTGGACTCGGGAAATAGCGACTTGCCGGCCTGAGTACTACAAATGGACTCAATGGCTTTTCATCCAGTTCTACAAGAAAGGCCTTGCCTACAAGAAGGAAGCACCAGTCAAGTGGTGTCCCTCTTGCCAGACGGTGTTGGCCAATGAACAGGTAGTGGGCGGCCGGTGCGAGCGTTGTGACACCGTGGTGGAAGGGCGCAAGCTAAGGCAGTGGTTCTTCCGGATCACTGACTATGCTGAGCGGTTACTAAACGACTTTGACAAGCTTGAGTCGTGGCCCGAGCGAGTCATCACCATGCAGCGCAACTGGATCGGCCGTTCGACGGGTGCGGAAGTTGTGTTTGAGATTGAGCCGGTATCCGGTGGTTCTGAGGCGACTGGTGCGGATGACTCCGGGGGAAAGCCGCTTGAGGTCACTGTCTTTACAACTCGTCCCGACACGTTGTTCGGAGCTACTTTCTTTGTACTAGCGCCGGAGCATCCCCTGGTAGAGGAGCTCGTGCGCGGACTGCCTCAGGAAGAGGAGGTAGCGCGTTACGTGGCGAAGGCCATGGCTGCCCCAGTCATGGAACGCTCGAATGCTGAAAAAGAAAAGACTGGAGTGTTCACCGGTCGGTATGCCATAAACCCTGTGAATGGCAAGCGGATCCCCATCTACGTGGCTGATTACGTTCTGATGGACTACGGGACTGGGGCGATCATGGCGGTTCCGGGCCACGATGAGCGGGACTTTGATTTTGCCAAGAAGTTCGGCCTGGACATCATTGAAGTTATCCAGAGTCCCCCGGAATACAAAGATGCCCAGGGGCGTCTCAAGGCGGCTCACACCGGCGACGGAGTCCTGGTAAATAGCGGGCAGTTTGACGGGCTGCCCAAAAGCGAAGCCATAGTCAAGATAACCGAGTGGCTCCGAGAGCAGGGGAAGGCTGATTTTGCGGTCAACTACAAGCTCCGTGACTGGCTAGTATCCCGGCAGCGTTACTGGGGAGCGCCCATTCCCATCATCTACTGTGACAACTGTGGGGAGCTTCCTGTTCCGGAAGAGCAGCTCCCGGTTCTCCTCCCAGAAATCAAAGACTACGCGCCTAAAGGCAAGTCCCCACTTGCTGCGGCTGAACACTGGGTGAATACCACTTGTCCCGTCTGTGGCGGGCCAGCTCGGCGAGAGACAGATACCATGGATACCTTTGTCGACTCGTCCTGGTACTACCTGCGATACGTTTCTCCGTGGCGCGATGATGTGGCTTTCGATCGCGAGGCCGTCGACTACTGGCTCCCCGTGGACCAGTATATTGGGGGGGTTGAGCACGCCATCTTGCATCTCATGTACTCACGCTTCTTCACGAAGGTGCTGTATGACCTCGGGTTGGTCGGCTTTGTGGAGCCGTTCAAGAACTTGTTCACCCAGGGCATGATCTACTACAAGGGCGCCAAGATGAGCAAGAGCAAGGGCAACGTAGTGAGCCCCGATGAGATGGTGGCCAAATATGGGGCGGACGCTGTTCGTAGCTACGTGCTTTTCATGGGTCCAGCTGAAGCTGACACCGAATGGAGCGACCAGGGGATCGAAGGGGTTTATCGTTTTCTTAACCGCGTCTGGCGCCAGGTAACGGAAGCTATCGATGAGGGCCTGTTGGGCGATCACGGGGATGGGGGAAGAGCTCCGTGGCCGTGGGATGATGCAGGGTTTGATCCGGCAAGTCTTGCTCCGGGGGAGCGGGCTCTCTTGGTCAAGACAAACCAGGTCATTCAGAAAGCAACGGTTGACATAGGAGAACGGTTCCGCTTCAACACGGCTCTTGCTGCAGTCATGGAGCTTTCTAATGAGATAAGCGCGGCACAAGCGCCTACCGGCGATAGGCAGCAAAGCCTAGCCACCACACCGACCGGCCGAGCGGTAGTCGCCTTTGCATTGGAGACTATCGTGCGGCTAATCGAGCCTTTTGCCCCTCATATGGGGGCCGAACTCTGGGAGATGATGGGCAGAAGTCGGATCTGGGATGAGCCTTGGCCCAAAGCCGACGAGCGCTTCCTTGTGGCCGAAACCATTGAGCTAGCTGTCCAGATCAATGGTAAGGTGCGGGATAGGGTGCAAGTACCCAAGGATGCAACAGAGGCAGAGATTCTGGTTGCCGCGAAGGAGCTACCCGGAGTGGCGAAACATCTCGAGGGTAAGACCATAGTCAAAGAGGTCGTGGTGCCTGGGCGTCTGGTGAGTCTCGTGGTGAGGTGAGGGTGGTCGTGGGTTGACCGGCGAGAGCAGGACCAATCTGAATAGCACGAAGGCGGCTCATGCTGGTCTCCGCTGATACAGCGCAGCGAGAGGGGCGTATCAAGCCGGGGCGACGCCTGCCTCGCAGGTCGGCGCTGTACGCCTTGGTCTTTTTTGCCGGTATCGGCAGCATGGCTACCGAAATGTGCGCTTCGCGCCTATTGGCTCCCTACTATGGCTCCTCCACAATGATTTGGGCCAACATAATCGGGCTGATTCTCATCGCATTGTCTCTGGGGTATTGGCTGGGCGGAAAGCTGGCTGACCGTTTTCCCAGTTCGCGCGCGCTGGGCTTGGTAGTGTTGGCTGGAGCAGTGTTGACTGCGGTAGTGCCTTTCGCTGCCCGGCCATTTCTGAACGTAACTATTAATGGCATTGACTCAGTTTCAACTGGGGCTGTGCTTGGATCTTTTGCCGCATGTGTGGTTCTTTTTGTTCCCTCAGTGCTTCTTCTGGGTATGGTGAGCCCTTTTGCCATCCGCATTGGGATTCAGGAAGTAGACAAGGCCGGGTCCACTGCTGGGAGGATATTTGCTCTTTCCACTGCTGGGAGCTTGCTTGGTACGTTTGTGCCTGCTTTGGTAACCATTCCACTGGTGGGAACGCAGCGGACGCTTCTTGGGGCGGCGGCGCTAATTGCGGCCGCCGCCGCCCTTCTGTTGGGTTTGCGCTGGATTACCGTGGCTGTAGTCTTGGCGGGATTAATTGCAATCCCTCCGGGAGCGGTAAAGCGGCAACCGGGACTCTTGTTTGAGAAAGAATCCCGTTATCAGTTTATCCAGGTGGTTGAACATGGCGATCTTCGTTTGCTGTACCTGAACGAAGGCTTCGCTGTGCACTCGGAGTGGCGGCCAGACGAAGTACTGACGGGCGGCGAGTGGGATATGTTTCTGGCTGTCCCACCGCTAATGGGCAGGCCTGTGAGCCGCATTGCCATTTTGGGGAACGCGGGCGGCACGACCGCGCGAGCTTTTGGCGTGTACTACCCGGAGGTCGACATTGACGGGGTGGAGATTGACGCAGAGGTGACGGCGGCTGCTCGCAAGTATTTTGGTCTGGGGGATAATCCTCGGCTAAGGGTAATCACGGCAGACGCTCGACCCTACCTTCTGACTAGGCAAGATAAATATGACCTTATTTTCATTGACGCCTATCGCCAGCCATACGTGCCTTTCTATCTGGCAACGGCCGAGTTTTTCGCTCTGTGTCGCGAGCGCCTAGCGCCTGACGGAATAGTGGCGCTTAATATCTCGACAGTTCCTGGAGATGACCGTCTTTCCAGCGCCATTGCGGGTACCCTGGCTACGCAGTTTCCGATGGTTATGAGGTGGCCGGCGCTGCGCTTTAATCAGCTGGTGCTGGGCTTTGCGAGACCTGTTGATCTTGAGACCCTCAAAACTCGGGCACAGTTCGCCCCTCGCGATCTGGTGCCTCTCACCGAGTTACTTACGAGCCAGTGGACGAGAATTCCACCTGCAAGACGCTACTGGACCGATGATCGTGCCCCAGTGGAGTGGATTACGGACCGCATGATCGTTGGCTACGGGCTAAGTGGGAAAGACCGTAGCCCAGATTTTCTGCCGACTCGACCCCGCAACTAAGCTGGGTTTAGACAGAATGGTTGCAGGCCAGTGTTGCATACTCCGTGGGGGCGGAGTATTTTGGCTCTAGGTGGTTTGCGAGTAGTAAAAGATTCCACCCAAAGCATAAGCAGTCTAGTAGTCAGTTGTTGGCCAGACTGCGATCGAGTTCCGGCTGACTCTCCGTGAGGAGGTGGGGCCATGAAAAGACTGTTTAGGACTCTGTGGGTCGGCCACCGTATTGCGGTGACAGGTCTTTTGATTGTTGCTGTTTGTGCAGCTGTGTCGGCTTCGGCTTATGCCGGGTTGGGCGCTCGCGGGGATAGCGGGACTACATTGCCCGCGCATACGTTGGACAAGTTTCGGACTACTGAGACAGCGGCGGAAGGGACCCTAAACGTAGCTGCTGAAAGTTGGGCGTCCACCATCAGCGGTGGGAAATTGAGCACGGCAGCAGACGAGTCTGAGACCACCGAGCCGCAAAGTTCCCGTGAAAGCCAGACGGAGCCCGGGGATGAGGAACGTTATGCGCACTGTGTTGGTGTAGTGCTCCGGTTTGAAGCGGGTGAGTCGCTTTCTCTGCGCGATAAGAGAGGCGTTGAGATTGTTCTTGTCCTAAACAGCGACACAGTAATCCATGTTGCCGGTGGACAAGAAATCAAGCCGGGTTTCCAGGCCGAGGCTCTCTACGTTCCTGGCGAACAGAACGTGGCGGTGCGTATTAACGCCCAGAAGATCGTCAAGAACTTTACCGGAGTGGTAAAGGATTACAATGCTCCGGGTGCGGGTGCCCAGGGTGCTGCTGGAAGTATAACTGTGACGCGAGGCGGAGCCACTCTCACTTTTGTCTGGACGGAAACTACAGAGATCTGTTTCTTGGGCAAGGCTCGTCAAGCGGCATCATCTGCTTCGGTTGGAGTTGCAGCGGGTTCTCGGGTAAGTGTGCGGTACGATCTGCTGTACAACGCTTTGGTCATCAAGGTTCTGCCTAGTAACGAGGCAACCATGTCCGCCAAGACCACTCCGGAGTCAGAGAACGAAACAATTCAACATAACCCTAACAAGGGCAACAAAGGCAAGAAGGAAAACTCCGGACCGGACAGGGAACATCCCGGGAACTGATCAACGCGCACGGGCTTTGCGGAGACACAGGTAGCTCGTGATTATATAGAGCGGCTTAGGGCGGCGCGGGGCGGCGGCAAAT